>CAYLQJ010000007.1:0-21644 GCA_964385945.1 uncultured Candidatus Saccharibacteria bacterium | reverse complement strand
CCAACACGACCCAAAGAACCTTTTAACTTTTTCTCAATTTTAAATTGCATTTTTTTATTTCACCACCTCTACAAATTTTAATTCTTGGATATTTACTGGACTTACTAATATCGCTTTTTGGTAGGAATCTCTCGGATCGGAAATAATCGTTACGACTTTCGCTAGTACATACGAATGAATATCCGGTAGGAATATCTCTGTACCTTTTTCTAATACTAAATCTCGCGGTAATATCATTTCAAAATTTCCTCCTCCGCGACCTATCAAATCCATATAAATATTTTGCCCTGCGATTATACCTGTAGTTTTTTCTTGATTACTTGAGAATAAAATTACTTTAGATGATTCTGGATAGACTTCACTTATTCTACCTATCGGAATATTGCCATAAGCTAATACTAAATCCCCTGTTTCTAGGCCCTTGTCTTCTCCTATATCTATAATCAAATTATCAAACAAAGATAAAAAAGGTTTAACTAAAATAGTAGAGAGGACGACGTCATTTTTTCCTTTTGATCTATCTAAACTTTCTTTTAATAAATCATTTTCTTTTTGCAAGATTTCAAAATTTGTTATTCTTGCGGATAGTTCGTTTTTCTCATTCTTTAAATTCTCATTCTCGGTCACTAGAGCTTTCTTGGAATTAAAATAAATATTTAAATTATTAAATTTAGCTCCGATATTGTTACTCACTACTAAAACCGGCTTTAAGGTAGAGGAAGTAAAATAAGAAAATCCTTTAAAGATAGAAGCTCTAAAGTAAAATAAAATAACTAATATTAAAACCACGAAAAATACATTGCGTATTTTTCTATTTTTCTTTTTTCTATCTAGGAGGTAACTCATCTTGATTATTTATTAAAACTTCTTTAAAAAATTCAAAATCGTCGAGTATGATACCTGTCCCCCGAGCTACAGCCGAGAGAGGATCGTCGACTACGTACACAGGAATTTTTAAAACATCTTGGAGTAATTGGTCGAGCCCCATAAGCAAAGCTCCACCACCCGAGAGAGTAATACCTCTTTTCATAATATCAGAAAGTATTTCCGGCGGAATAGATTCTAACAAATCTTTCAATCCTTCTACGAGCTCTTTAATAGAAAGAGAGATAGCTTCACGAATATCAGAATCTGTAACGACCACTTCACGAGGTAGTCCTGTGAGTAAATCTCTTCCCCGTACTTCAGCTTCCATATACTCCATAGATATAACTGAACCGATAGCCATCTTTACAGCTTCAGCAGTTTTCTCTCCAATTAAGATTTTGAATTCAGAACGCATATAAGAGATGATATCGTTGTTCAATCTATCTCCTGCGACTTTCAAATTCTTAGACCGGACGATACCACCGAGAGAGATAACTGCTATATCTGTAGTCCCTCCGCCAATATCTATAATCATAGAACCTACTGGATCTTTCACAGGTAAACGTATGCCAATAGCAGCCGCCATAGGCTCTTCTACTAAATAGACCTCCCTGGCTCCAGCACTACGCGCAGCGTCGTACACGGCTCGAGATTCAACGTTAGTCGTCCCAGAAGGAATTCCTACGACAACCCTCGGACGCATCATTTTAGGGTTCATTTTGTCGGCTTTATTTATGAGATAAGAAAGCATTTCTTCAGTGACTTCAAAATCTGAAATAACTCCATCAACCAAAGGTCGAATAGCCTTGATATGTCCTGGAGTACGGCCTAGCATTTCTTTGGCTTTCTCACCGACTGCTAGAACTTGATTGGTCTTAGTATTCACCGCCACAACAGAAGGCTCGTTAATAACGATACCTTTACCTTTTAAATAGACTAGAGTATTCGCAGTACCTAGATCTATCCCAATATCATTTGAAACTAATTTGTAGAAATTTTTAAACATTTTTTAAATTCTGTAATAATTCTTCTATTGATACGACACCGCCTTTCTCTTCTGTCCTCTTCTTCACTTCCACCCCCGACTCTTTCATTGAGCGTACTGATACTACGACTCTCATAGGTATTCCTAAAAGATCTGCATCAGCGAATTTCTCTCCAGCTGAAAGTCCCACTCTGTCGTCGAACAATACTTCAATATTATTTTTTAATAATTCTTCATAAACTTTATCTGCTTCATTTTTTACAGATTCGTCTTCACCGAGTGAAAGTAAATGTACTCTAAAAGGAGCGATGCTCTCTGGCCATATCATACCTTTATCGTCAGATAAAACTTCCGCTACAATACCCATAAGGCGACCCAATCCGATACCATAACTACCCATGATTACGAATTTATCTTCCCCTTTTTCATCGGTATATTTTAAGTCAAAAGGCTCTGAGAATTTAGTGCCAAGAGAAAATATATTACCGACTTCCACAGCTCTTTGCTCGACTAAAGTTTCTTTATTTAAGCCAAGTTCAGTAATGACTTCATCATTATAAACCTCTTTGTTTATAGCTATACCAGAGTTTTCATCTAAATATACAGTATCTTCTCCCACCGAAGTAATAGTCTGAAATTCATGTGAAAATTTAGAGAAAGTTCCACCTGAAGCAAAAGTCATATATGTTAGGTGACCGATACCTACACGCTTGAAAACGTTCTGATATGCAATCTTCATTTTTTCATAAAACACATTGTGCTCTACTTCATCTTTAGAGAAAGAGTAAAGAGCTTTCCAGTAGAATTCTCTACCTCTCATGATTCCAGATTTACTCCTAGTCTCATTTCTAAAAATACTTTTAAAGTCATAAGGATAAATCGGTAAATCTTTATAAGAAGCTATGTATTGTTTTAAAATATTTGAATAAGCTTCTTCGTTAGTGAAAGACAGACCTACTTGGCCACCATTTTTCAAATCAGTTTTAAACCAATTGTCTACAATAGCATCGTCCCATCTATTAGTCTTCTCCCAAACTTCTTTGTTTTGTAAAACTGAAGTTCTCATCTCAACACCTTCCACTTTATTCATCTCTTCCCGGATGATATTTTCTATTTTATTTAAAACTTTTAAACCTAGAGGTAGGAAGGAATACACTCCCGCCATCTCTTTATGAATAAATCCCGCCCGGATTAGAAGCTCAGCATTTTTAGATACTTCATCTGCTGGGGCCTCCTTTCTTGTTTTAGTAAAAAGTTTAGATTGTCTCATAAGACTCATATTAACCGAAAAAAGCCTTTTGGTCAAAAAAGAATAAAGGACTAATTTTCAAGTTTATATACCGCTGTACTACTACTTGCAAAAGGGCGAATATTCTGCTAAAATACTCCCATGCAAAAAAGAAATGAAGTAGAGAACAATAATAGTGATTTAATAGAAAAGATGGTAGAAGCAGGAGTCCAATATGGCTATTCTAAGTCAAAAAGACACCCTTCTGTATCTTCTTATATCCATGCAACCAAAAACAGAGTTGATATCATAAACCTTGAAAAAACGGCTACTATGGTAGAGGCTGTTAGTGCTCATATTCAAAGCCTAGGTGCTCAAATGAAGACTATCTTGTTTGTTGGTACAAAGCCAGAAGCAAAAGAAGCTATCAAATCAATAGCTCTAGCTTTAAATATGCCTTACGTAAATGAGCGTTGGATCGGAGGTACTCTTTCAAACTTTTCAGAAATCAAAAAGAGAATCAACGAACTAGAAAAATATCAAAAAGAATTAAAAACTGGAGAACTTGAAAAATTCACAAAGAAAGAAAGAGTAGTTTTGTCTAAGAAAATGGAAAGACTTGAGAAATACTACACTGGTCTTTTAGGTTTAAAGAAAACTCCAGACGTACTATTCATCATAGACCCAAAGAAAGAACACATAGCTGTTGCTGAAGCAAAGACTATGAATGTTCCTGTTATCGCTGTATTAAATTCTGATTCAAATATTAAAGTTATCGACTACCCTATCGTAGGAAATGATGCTTCTGTTTTAGCTATCAAGTTTTTCACTACACACATGAGTGCTGCGTACCAATCAGGTACAAGTATTAATAAATAACTAAAAAATAAAAATATGTCTATACAAATAACAACAGAGTTAATAAAAGAACTTAGAGATGCTACTGGCATTTCTGTTATGCAATGTAAACGTGCCCTAGAAGAAGCCGGTGGAGATATGGATAAAGCTGTCGCTATCTTAAAAAAAACTAGTGCTGACATAGCTCTTAAAAAGGCTGACAGAGTAGCAACTGACGGAGCAGTATCTGTAAAGACTAATGGTGCTAAGACTGTACTCGTAGTATTACACTGTGAGACTGATTTCGTTTCTAGAAATGATGACTTTGTTAAACTTTTAAATGACCTATCTGACAAAGCTTTAAACGAAGGCTTAGAGAAAATGAAAGAAGCTTCAAAAGAAATGATTGATGGGGTTATTCAAAAAACAGGTGAAAAAATAGAGCTTGGAGAAACTCATGAAGTTATGGGTGATGTAGTAAATTACTATATCCATAACCCAAAGAATGCGGTAGTAGTATCTCTAACAGGAGGCAATCCAGAACTTGCTCGTGATATAGCTATGCACATCGCTGCTATGAAACCTGAATACATCAGAGCGGACGAAATCAGTGAAGAAATCAAAAGTACCATGAACGAAATATTTGCAAAAGAAGTCGCAAGTATCGATAAGCCAGAAGAAATCAAAAAGAAGATGTTAGAAGGTAAAATAGCTACATACTTCAAAGAGAAAACTTTGCTCGATCAACCATTCATCAAAAATGGAGATGAGACCATCTCTTCCCTATTAGAGAAGAATAAAGCAGGCATCAAAGAAGTAAAACGTGTTTCTATATAAGAATATTTAATATGTATATATCTTTAATATTATTTTTTATAGCATTAGGAGGTATTGGAGTTTTGCTCACAAGAAAGATTTTAGTTTTGAAACATGCAAACGTTCATCATCCAAAAGACCTCGAACTTGAGTTCGAGGTCCCGGATTTAGATGAAGTCAAGAAATTTGCTAATAAGAAAATAAGAAGGTATGGTTATATGGCACTTGTTTCTACTATTAGATTGTATATAATAGGAGGAAGCTTTTTGAAAAATAAAAGCACGATTGTATTAAAAATAATAAAGAGTAAATTGCCAGGTAAGAAAATAACAAAGATAGATAAAGATGGTAATGTGGAGTCTTCAGCCTTTATTAAGACAATAGCTGAATATAAACACAAGATAAAAAAGATTAAGCATAAGATAAAGAAAGAAGAAGGGATAGAGTAAGTTAGGAAAGTAAGTAGTCGCCGGCATAGTTGTTTTGGTAAAATGCAACATGCAGGTCAAATAGTTTAGTTTGAAAAGTAAATAAATATAGTCGCCGGCATAGCTCAGTTGGTAGAGCAACGCTTTTGTAAAGCGAAGGTCCGGGGTTCGAATCCTCGTGCCGGCTCCATGTTTTAACTAAAAAAGGTAGTCTTATAAACGCATAACTAAACCGAAGTGCGGGATTAAAATCCTCGTTCCGGCTCCAGAATAAAAAGACCTCGTCTAATGACGAGGTCTTTTTATTTATCTTCTAACTATTCAACTTTATTTGCATCTTCCCCTTCTTTCACTTCTTCTAATTTAAAAACTTTTTGGATTTTTTCTTCTAACAATTCTTTATCTTGGAAACCTGTTAGGACTTCGTCGTCCAAGACTAACGCTGGGAGTTTAGTATCTTCTATCTTATAAATATCAAGCATAGAATTCACCGCTGAGAGATCAATACTATAATCAAAAGAATATATACGAAGTTCAGGATATTTGTCTTTTAGATTAGATAGGACTAAACTTTGTCGTTCACACTCACTACAATTCTCAGCGGTAGTATAGAAATACAAAATAAAAGCAGAAGATACTTTACAACGGTCAAATATCTTTTTCATCAAAAGATAATCTTTAATTTGTAATAGTGAGTAGTATTTCTTTAAAGCCTTCACCTCTTCGGTTTTACCGAGATTCTCTTCTCCCCAAGAAAGCTTGTCTCCCAGTTCACCTAGTTCACTAGAGAGTCCTCCTGTATTGACATTCTTACAAGATAGTTCAGATAGTAATGAGAACTGAGTTTCAGAAGAAAGAATATCGATAGCAATATTGTCTTGAATATTCTTTAATTGATTAATCTTCTTATTACTAAAATAATTACTTAAATAAGCTGCTGTAAAAAACAAACCTAAGGTAATTAAGAAAACTATAACGTACTTTTTCCAATCTATATTGTTGCTTGAATTTTGCATAAAATTAAAATTATCTCCAAGATGGTTTCTTGGATACTATTGTATTATAAACCGCTTTTAATAGCCAAAATGGCGCTATGATACTGTAAATGAAAAAGAAATAGAACATATTGACAGACACACTCCATTTATCCTGAGCTATCCTACTACCTAAAATCATAGAGAAAATAACCAGTCCGTACAAAACTATTGCAATAAAAATAAAGGTCTGTGTATTAAGGAAAAATGGATCAAATGAAAAATTATTGTTAATACTAAAACCCACAGTATTGTATTGAATAATTTTACGATAAAGATTTTCTATTAAAAAATATGCAGCTCTAAAGAATAAATAACTTGCTGCAAAAATAGAGACTATGCCTGACGGCACAGTAAAAAGAGAAAAATTGCCGTACTTCTTTTGCATTAAAACTCCTCTATAATCTATAGTATTATTAATAAATCCATAAATCCAGCGGAGTCTTTGTTTGTAAAGTTTCAGAACTGTTTGTGGAGTATTCGTATAGACGTAAGCGTCGTTACATTGTTCTATTTTATAATGATTCTTTTGCATTCTATATGCTATCTCCATGTCTTCGGTATTGTGAGCATGATGATAGTTACCCAAATTATCAAAAACTTCTCTTTTAAATATAGTTAAAGGTCCCGGAGTCACGTGAATCGCTCCTAAAAAACCAAGCATTTTCTTTACATACACAGCCATATAATACTCGGCCATTTGGGCCTGCTGAATTATAGTCTTGGCATTCGTAACGATGATAGATGGAGCGACAGCCATAGTCATTTTATCTCTTTCAAAATAACTCATGATACGGACCAAGGACTCTTTATCAGCCACAGAATCCGCGTCAAGACAACCAATAAAATCAGTTTTAAGATTATCCAATCCTAAATTAAGGGCTGTATGTTTGCCACCATTTTCTTTGTGAAAAGTTTTAATATTTGGATAATTTTGAAATGTCTTTATAACCTCCCAAGTATTATCAGTGGACCCATCATCAATTAGAAAAATATTTAATTTATCTTGAGGGTAATTAATATGAAGCAAAGAATTAACAGTCCTTAAAATAGTCTTTTCTTCATTCCAGCACGGAACGATAATAGTTACAGAAGGATAATTCTCTAATTTTAATTTACCCTTTCTGGTAACTATTTTTTTCCTGTTTTCTAAGAAAGTAACCAAGAAAAAGACCTGCACGTACACAGATAAAAAGGTCAATATATAAAATATAATTCCAAAGACTGATGTCATATAAGCTATATAAATATAGCATTTTTTCTTTAAAAAGTAAATATAAAAGACTGTCAAGGTCACCCACAACAGTCTTTTATAAAACTTATTATATTCTTGAAATACCCTTTATTTAGTCTTTTTTGTCAGTACTACAAGTAGTGCAACAAGTGTTGTTTTTTCATTTTTTACATTTGCATCCCCAAATAGAAACAACAGCAGCAATACCAACTAATAGATAAATTAATGCCTCTAATTCAGGCACACCATTCAAAAGCACATTCACAAGATTCATGTTGACAGAACTACCGGAGAGCATGCCTGCCCCTACAAAACCCCAATTAATACCTCCTACTATTACTAAAACTTTAATAATGATTGAAACAGTGCAACCACACCAAGCCCCACCTTTACATTCTTTACAATTTGTACACATATATTTTGTAAACTTTTAATAAATAATAAATTGCCTTATACGACTTAGGCAAAAATAATTCTATACTACAATTATACTATATTCATAAAAAGATGCTATGATATAGATATTACTAATATAAATATAAAAAATGGAAAATAATAATACAGAAAATAATGAGGTTATAAATGAAGTAAAATCAAGTGATTCTAAATCACAAAACAAGATAATGAGTGCGATTATTATCGCGGGGGTATTGATAGCTGGAGCAATCCTTTTAAAAGGAACTGGAACTACTACTAATACCAACACTAATCAAAATAATAATGGGCAAGATGCTAATAATGAATTTGCTGATACCAATATCCGCGCGGTAAGCCCAGATGAACATATATTAGGTAATCCAAATGCCAAAATAAAAGTCGTGGAGTATTCCGATACTGAATGTCCTTTCTGCAGACAATTTCATGGAACCATGCATAAAATCGTAGAAGAAAGTGACGGCAAGGTAGCTTGGGTATATAGACATTTCCCTATAGATAGTTTACATCCTAAGGCTTTTAGTCAATCTGTGGCTATGGAATGCGCTTGGGAACAAGGTGGCAATGAAATTTTTTGGGCTTTTACAGACCAAGTATACTCCACAACAAAATCTAATAATACTCTAACGGCAGAGGACCTAGTAGGTATTGCTAGAGGTCTAAACCTAGACATAAGTAAATTCAACGAATGTACTAGTAGTGAAAAATACGCTGATAAGGTACAAGCTGATATTGTGGACGGACAATTAGCTGGAGTCAGAGGCACCCCTTCTAGCTTTATATTAGAGGATGGGAAAATAGTACAAAATATCCCAGGAGCTGCTCCATATGAAAGCGTCAAAGCTGAGATAAATTTATTGTTACTAAAATAATAAAATTAGAATAAAGTAAATCTAAAAAACCATGTATCACTACATGGTTTTTTAGATTTTATTATTTAATCAAAATAGTTTTTGAGGCGAGCAATCTTTTCGTGAGATCGAAGTTTGTCGTGGACTTTGGCTTCAATCTGACGAATACGTTCACGAGTGACTCCGAATTCTTCTCCTACCCTCTCCAGAGTATGTTGAATTCCATCTATCAATCCATAACGCATTTCTAAGATTTTTCTTTCTTTTGGATTTAATTCTTCCAATACTTCTTTGATTTGATCTGAGAGGATTCTGCGAGCAGATTCTTGGTCCGGACGTAGGATTTTATCATCTGATATAAAGTTCTCGAGAGTAGATTTATCATCATCATCTCCGACTGGTTGCTCGAGAGAAATAGTATCTTGTGAAATATTTTCAATAACATGAATCTTCTCAACTGGCAGCCCCATCTCGGTAGCTATCTCTTCGGCGAGTGGATCACGTCCTAAATCTTGGGAAAGTCGGCGATGAGTTTGTTTGTATTTTGAAATTGTTTCCACCATGTGAACCGGAATACGGATAGTGCGGGATTGATCAGCCAGCGCACGAGTAATAGATTGACGAATCCACCAAGTAGCATAAGTAGAGAATTTATAACCTTTAGTCCAGTCGAATTTCTCAACAGCTTTAAATAGACCTAGATTCCCTTCTTGAATCAAATCAAGTAAAGAAAGGTTCGCACTACGTCCTACGTATTTTTTAGCGATAGAGACCACTAAACGCAAGTTTGCACGAGCTAGTAGATTCTTTGCTTCGATATCACCTTTCTCGATTCTTTTAGCTAAATCCTTTTCTTCGTTGGCATAAATTAGCGGATATTGACCTATTTCTTTCAAATACATTTGAATCGAATCATGAGTACTAGATTTTAATAAATCTTTTACATCTTGATCGGAATCCAAGTTCAGAAGATTCCCCCCTTCGAGAACATCAATTCCCACTACTGAAAATTGATCATAAAGTTCATCTAAGAATAAAATATTGTTTTCAATATCAGGGAAAGTTTTTAGAATTTCATCATAAGTAATAAAGCCTCTTTTTTTACCTTTTTCTATCAGAGAATTCTTTTTAGATTCAAGATCTTCTAGTTTCTTTTCTGAAGCTGTTAATTTCTTAACCTTAACTACAGGGACTTTGACCACTTTAGGTTTCAATACTTTTTTTTCTTTAACCACTTTAACAGCTTTAGCAACTTTAACCTTAGCTACTTTCTTTACTACCTTTTTAGTTACTTTAGCTACTACTTTTTTTACTTTCTTTACCTTAGAAGCAGTAGGCTTTTTAATACTCTTGATTACTTTTTTAGCAGCTTTAACTGCCTTTTTTACCTTAATTGGTTTTTTCACCTTTGTGGTTTTACTAACAACTTTTTTATTTTTTATTTTTTTATTCATATGTTTTTTAAAAAATTAGAGCGACCATTTTTAATATCTTCTATCTGTATTTTTATCAAAAGAAATTCTTGACTTGAAGCGTCCGAATTATTGGACTCTTGTTTTTTCTTTTCTGCTAATTTTTCTAATTGTTTAATCTTTAGATTACCAAGTAGGTCTTTAACATCTTTTAAGATTATATCTTTTAGAATTTGCTCATCCACCTTACTATAAAATTCTTCAGCCTTAAAAACAAGTCTTTCTCTATTTAATTTAAATTTATCCAAAAATTCATCTATCTTAGTATTTAATATTTCTTCTACTATTTTAATGATATTATCTACCGGCAAAACCTGATTCTTGATATCTTTTTGCCAAAGTATAACACCAAATAATCTCTCTAAAATAGACTCTTCCCTATCTATGGATTCTTTATCTCCGTATTGCTTAATACTCTCAATAAAAATATCCCCCGATTCTCTCTCTACTTGTTTTAAGTCATTTTTTAAAGCTTCCATAGGTATGCCGGTCGTATCGCTTAAATATTTCAAGAAATGAGCCACTTCTATCGAACTAGGCAACAAGACTAAATACGGCAATACTTTCTCTTTGACTTCTCTTCCTATTTTACGGGAATCATTTTTAAAATTCTCTACTATTTTATTTGAAATAAATTCAATAATATGTTTTGAATTCTTAATTCTATCTTTCCATGAGTCCAACCCATCACGCAAGATTAAATCCGCTGGGTCTAAACCTTCGGGTAAGTTAGTGACCTTCACATCCATTCCTAAAACTAAAGCTATTTTCCCAGCTCTCTCTGTAGCCGAGAATCCAGCTTTATCTCCATCAAAAGAAAGAACGATATTTGAAGACAATCTGCGTACTAGTCCTAGGTTAGAAAGACTATTTTCTTTCGAAAAAGTTGAATCCGACAAAGCTGTACCTGAAGTCGCAATAGTATTCTTCCAGCCGGCTTGATGAGACAAAAGTAAATCCAATTGTCCTTCGACTAGAATAGAGAAATTATGTTTGCGAATATGTTCTTTGGCTTTGTCGAGTCCATATAAGACCGATGACTTGATGAAAATCGGAGTTTCTGGACTGTTTAAATACTTTGCATTAACTGGATTCTCGGATGCTTTACCGAAAATTCTTCCAGAAAAAGCTATAACTCGTCCACTCGAATCCATAATCGGAAACATTATCCGTCCTCTAAATCTATCATAGAAACCTTTCTCTGTTTTCTTAGCCAGACCTGCTTTTTCTATTTCAATATCATTGAAACCTTTTTGCTTTAAATAAGTATAAAGTTCTCTCCATAAATCCGGGACCACTCCTAACCTAAAGTCTTTAATGGTTTCTTTTTTGAGACCACGAGATTTTAGATATTCTAGAGCTTCACTATTTTTGATGAGATTATTTTCAAAAAACTTTGTCGCCTCTTCCATAACTCTATACAATTTTTCCTTCTCTCCTTCTTCTTTGGAATTAAAATTGTCGAGCTTCACTCCAGCACGATCTGCTAAAAGTTTCAAAGCTCCCTTGAAATCAAGCCCTTCGAACTCTTCTACAAAAGAAAAAATGTCTCCTCCTTTAGCACAACCAAAGCAATAATAGCTATTTCTCTCAGCCGAGATAAAAAAAGACGGTGTCTTTTCATTATGAAAAGGACATTTGGCTTTTAAGCTATTGCCTACTTTGATAAGTGGTATATAGGAAGAGACTACTTCTTCTATTGTCAGTCTCTCCTTTATTTGTTGTATAGGAGAGTTCATCATTGATTTTATTGTTCTTCTTCTACTAGTTCTTCTGGTTGTACGAATTTATTTTTAAATCCTGTTCCAGCTGGAATCAACCTTCCGATAATAACGTTTTCTTTCAATCCACGAAGATAATCCACTCCTCCCTTCACAGCATTCTCAATCAAAACACGATTTGTGTTTTGGAAAGAAGCAGCAGACAACCAACTCTTAGTTCTTAGAGATACTTCAGTAATACCGAGAACTATAGTTTCAGCTTTTGCAATTTGTCCACTTTCTGCCTCTACTCTCTTGTTCTCTTCTATGAAAGCAGTATTCTCTACAATGTCTCCGTTTGAGAAATTAGTCTCACCACCTTCTTTGATTCTCTTTCTTGAGAACATTTGGCGAACGATAATTTCAGTATGTTTTCTAGAGATAGAAGCACTTTGAAGTTCATACACTTTATTAATTTCTCTGATGATGTATTCTTCTACCATATCCTTACCAGCATATTTAAATATTTCTCCAATATCAGCAGAACCGTCAGTCAACAATTCTCCACATTTAACTTTGTCTCCAGCTTTTACAACTGGAATTCTGTATACAGGGATAGTGTATTCTATTTCATTAGATTTACCACTCATAGTATCTACTTTAATATCTGAGAGAACTTTGATAGTTCTGTCTGCTCCTTCTTTATCTTTAACTTCAATAACTTCACCATCAGTTTGAGATACTACAGCTGGATTCTTTGGAATTCTCTTTTCAAAGATTTCTTCAATACGAGGTAGACCTGTAGTGATGTCTGTTCCTGCCACACCTCCGGCGTGGAAAGTACGTAGAGTCAACTGTGTACCTGGTTCACCGATAGCTTGCGCCGCGATAATACCTACAGCTTCACCAAGATTAACAAGGTGATTCCTTCCTAGATCAAGACCGTAACATACTTGGCAAAGTCCATGAACTGTTTTACATGTCAAAGGAGAACGAACGTGAGCTTCAGTAAATCCAGCTTTTTCGATAATAGTAGCTTCTTCTTTAGTAATCAAGAATCCTTTCTTGTAAGCCACATTACCGTCTTTATCTTTCAAATCAGAAGCCAATACTCTACCACGAAGATTTTTAGAAAGAGATATTTCGATACCTCCAATATTTTCTTTACTGACTGTTTTACCTTCTTTGGTACCACAATCCTCTTCTGTAATCACAACGTCTTGAGACACGTCCACAAGTCTTCTAGTCAAATATCCAGCCTTTGCTGTGTTTAGAGCCGTATCAGAAGCACCTTTACGAGCACCGTGAGTTGTAACGAAATATTCAATTGGAGAAAGTCCTTCTTGGTAAGAAGGGATAATCGGGAATTCCAAAGTCTTACCTTGGTTGTTTTGGATCAAACCTTTCATACCAGTCATCTGAATCAATGAAGTCATAGTACCTCTCGCTCCTGATGTGAACAAGTCATAAGTAGAACCATTTTTATCAAGAGTTTGAGGAAGTACTTTTTCTAATTCTTTTTTAGCTAAAGTCCAGATTTCAATAATCTTTTGGTATCTTTCATTATCAGAAAGTAAACCTTCACTCCATTCCTCTCTAACTTTATCTTCTAATTTTCTACTATTAGCTACGATTAATTTTTTCTCTTCTGGAACTTTAACGTTGTCTAATCCCCAAGTAGTACCTGAGATAGTAGCATATTTAAATCCGAATTCTTTTATCTTATCTAAGATTGGTGGAGTAGCATCAATACCGTAATGCATAATCATTTCATCTACCAAAGCAGACATTCTCTTTTGAGTTATTTCATCACTCAAATATGGGAAATCATTTGGCAAGATAGTATTGAATAACAATTTACCAACAGAAGTTTCAAAAATTCCTCCTTCAAATTTTTTATATTTAGCTGTATCAGTAGATAAAACTTTTACTTTCGCGCGTAGAGAAATCACACCGTATTCATAAGCAGTCACAGCCGCATTAGGACTTGAGAAATATTTTCCTTCACCTAATTCTCCATCTACGTTTTTAGTCATCCAGTAAGCACCGAGCACCATGTCCATTCTAGGGTTAGCAATAGGTTCACCATTTTGT
Organism: uncultured Candidatus Saccharibacteria bacterium; assembly: GCA_964385945.1. Lineage (GTDB taxonomy): Bacteria > Patescibacteriota > Minisyncoccia > Phycocordibacterales > UBA9973 > UBA9973. The sequence goes on along the minus strand of CAYLQJ010000007.1, from coordinate 7,663 downwards.
GGTTTTAATAGATTCTTATTTGCAGCCATTAATTCACGAGCTTCCCATTGAGCCTCTTCAGAAAGAGGAACATATACCGCCATTTGGTCTCCGTCGAAGTCAGCGTTGAAAGCCTGACAAACAAGAGGGTGTACTTGAATAGCATTACCTTCGATCAAGATAGGATTGAAAGCTTGAATACCTAAACGGTGCAAAGTTGGAGCACGGTTAAGCAAGACATATTTACCTTGAATAACTTCTTCTAACATTGCCCAAACTTCTGGAGTTCTCTCTTCGATAAGCTTGTTAGCTCCTCTAATATTGAAAGCAAGTTCTCCTTGTAAGATCTTAGAAATAACGAAAGGTTTAAAAAGTTCGAGTGCCATGTGTTTTGGCAATCCACATTGATTAAGTTTCAAGGTTGGTCCACCCACAATAACAGAACGCGCAGAATAGTCTACACGCTTACCAAGCAAATTTTGACGAAACAATCCTTGTTTTGATTTCAAGTTATCAGAAAGAGATTTAAGAGGTCTCTTTTGTGATTGACTTACAGCTTGAGAATCATTTTGTTTAGCAATTGAGTTATCAATCAGAGCGTCTACAGCTTCTTGAATAATTCTTTTTTCATTTCTCAAGATAACGTCTGGAGCGTTAATTTCTTTTAGTTTTCTTAGACGATTATTTCTGTTTATAACTCTACGGTATAGGTCGTTTAGATCACTTGTTGCATGACGTCCACCATCAAGAGCCACCATAGGACGAAGTACTGGAGGAATAACAGGTATAACAGTTAAGAACATCCATTCAGGTCTTATGTCAGCGTAAAGCATAGCACGAATAAGAGAAAGTCTTTTTTGTAATTTCTCTTTCTCGAGTGTACTTGCCTTTAGTATCAAAGCTTCTGTATGAGCTTTTAATTTATTTAAATCTAAATTTTTAAAGATAGAATAAATAGCTTCAGCTCCGATATTAGCTTCAAAACAAGCTCCGTATTTTAAAGAAAAATGGTGGAATGAGATTTCATTCAAAACCTTACCTTCGTAGATTTCCGCAATTTCTTTCTTGGTAACTGAAAGTAAATTCTTTAATTTTTCTTTTGTTTCGTCATCAGTAGAATTTTTTAATTTTGACTTATATTCTTTTTCTAGAGATTCTATCACGCTCACCTTTTCTTCATCGTGAACTTTAGTGATTATATAACCAGCAAAGTATATTACTTTTTCTAAGTCAGAAACAGAAATATTAAGCAGTATACTCATACGAGAAGGCACACCACGCAAGAACCAGATATGAGCCACCGGAGTAGCTAGGTCGATATGACCCATTCTCTCACGACGAACAATAGAGCGAGTTACTTCAACTCCACATTTCTCGCAGATGATATCTTTATAGCGAATTCTTCTGTATTTTCCACAGTAACATTCATAATCCTTTTCAGGTCCAAATATTTTCTCATCGAAAAGTCCACCACGCTCAGAGCGCCCTGTACGATAATTGATAGTTTCAGGTTTAGTGATTTCTCCATAAGACCACTCATGGATTTGCTCTGGACTTGCAAGCTTCAATTCTATTTTATTGAAATCAGTTGTATTTAATGTTTTCATATTATTTTTCTAATTATTTCTTAAGATTAACATCAAGTGCAAGACCTCTCAGATAATTAAGCATCACATTGAAAGATGCGGGAGAGTTTGGTGGTCTTATCATTTCATTTTTAATAATTGAATCGAATGTTGAAGATCTACCTGCAATATCGTCAGACTTGATTGTTAACATTTCACGTAGAGAGTAAGCTGCACCGTAACCTTCCAATGCCCAGACTTCCATTTCTCCAAATCTTTGTCCTCCTCCTTGAGCTTTACCTCCAAGTGGTTGTTGAGTGATAAGTGAGTAGGGCCCAATTGAACGCATATGAATCTTATCTTCAACCATATGGTGAAGTTTCAACATATACATATAACCCACAGCTACGTCTTGATTAAAGGCTTCTCCTGTTCTACCGTCAAAAAGACGAATTCTTCCATTACTTGGAAAACCTGCTTCTTCTAATTCTGCTTGAACTTCTTCACTTTTTGCTCCTAAGAATGGAGGGATGATAGCTTGGTAACCGAGAGTATTCGCAGCGAGTCCAAGATGAATTTCTAAAATTTGTCCCAAGTTCATACGTGAAGGAACACCAAGTGGTGAAAGAATAATATCTACTGGAGTACCATCTGCCATATATGGCATATCTTCTTCTGGTAAGATTGTAGAGATAACACCTTTGTTACCATGACGTCCTGAAAGTTTGTCTCCAACTGAGATATTTCTAACTTGAGCTACTTCAATAACTATCTTTTTTATTATTCCAGCTTCTAGAGTGTGACCCATTTCACGAGAAAAAATCTTGATACCGATAATACGTCCACGCTTACCGTGCTCCATGCGAAGTGAAGTATCTTTTACATCACGAGCTTTATCAGCAAAGATAGAACGTAACAGTCTTTCTTCTGGAGTAAGTTCGGTCTCACCTTTTGGAGTAATTTTACCAACCAAAATATCATTCTCTCTAACTTCTGCTCCAATACGGATAACTCCGTCTTCATCAAGATCTTTCAATTTTAGTTCTCCTACGTTTGGTATATCACGAGTAGTTACTTCAGGTCCGAGTTTAGTATCGCGAACTATACAAGTAAATTCTTCTACATAAATACTTGTGAATTTACTATTCTTAACTAATCTTTCAGAAACAATAATAGCGTCTTCGTAGTTAGAACCAGACCATGACAAGAAAGCCACAAAAATATTTTGACCTATTGAAATCTGACCTCCAACACTACTAGTAGTATCAGCGATAACCTCACCTTTCTTAACCTTTTGTCCGATATTTACTATTGGACGTTGATGAAATACAGAGAAGTTGTTGTTTCTTAAATAATTAACTAGATTATAAGTTGTTTCAGTTTTTCCTTTGATTATTATTTTTTGTGCATCTACATAGAGAACTGTTCCCTCTTCTTCTGCTACTACGAGTCTTCCTGAATCACGAGAAGCTAATTCTTCGATTCCAGTCGCAACCAATGGAGCTTCTGGTAATACACAAGGCACAGCTTGTTTCTGCATGTTTGATCCCATCAATGCACGGTTAGCGTCATTATGCTCTAAGAAAGGAATCATAGAAGTTGCGATAGAGAAAGCTTGGTTAGTAGCTACATCAATAAAATCTACTTCATCTTTTGAGATTTCACCTGGTTCAGTTTTGATACGAGCAGCTACTTTTGGAGCTGTAATTTTTCCATTTTCATCATAAGGAATACCAGCATGCGCGATATTGTATTTCTCTTCTTCAAGAGCATTCATATACACTATCTCTCCAGTAATTTTTCCATTTTTAACTTTTATGTACGGAGTTTCAATAATTCCAAAATCATTTATTTTTGCATAATTCGCAAGGTGTACAATCAAACCAATGTTTGGTCCTTCTGGTGTGTGAATAGGACAAACTCTTCCATAGTGAGAAGGGTGCACATCACGAACTTCTAGTCCAGCACGTTCACGAGTTAAACCGCCGGGCCCAAGAGCTGATAGAGTTCTTAAGTGCTCCATTTCGTATAGGATATTTTCTTGACCCATGAATTGAGACAATTGGTTTGTGGTAAAGAATTCTTTAATACGAGCTTGGAGAGGTCTCTGATTTATTATATGGATTGGTAAAGCAGTATCAATATCAATAATAGACATTCTATCTTGAATATTTCTTTTGATTTGCATCATACCTGTACGGATTTTTTGTTGAAGCATTTCTCCCACAAAACGTACACGACGTTGCCCGAGGTGGTCGATATCGTCTGATTTAGCTAAAGGATCATTATTTAATTCAATAATATTCTTTAAGATTGTTACTAGGTCTTCTTTAGATAGAGTACGGCGTTCTAATTCTTTTTCATCCATAGACTTCTCGAAACGCTTATTGAAGCGGTATCTTCCAACAGGAGAAAGATCATATCTCTCTTTAGTAAATAAAGAGTCAACGAATTCTTTTGCGTTTTCAGCAGAAGCCATATCCCCGTCTCTTAATCTCTTGTAGATTTCTACATAATTTTCTTGCAAATTCTTGATACCGTCTTTAGCAATACATTCTGTAATTGTTTTAGTGTAGACATCATTGCCCGAGAATGACTTTAACATCATTTCATTTGATTCAAATCCTAAAGCACGAAGCAAGATTGTAGCTGGAAATTTTCTCTTTTTATCTATTCTGACGTATATTGCTCCATCTGATTCCGCTTCGATTTCAATCCAAACACCACGGGCTGGGATAACTTTCGCTCCAAAATAACGCTTGCCTTTATTTTCTGATTCTGTAAAGAAAACTCCAAAAGAACGTGCTAGTTGTGGAACTATAACACGCTCTACTCCATTGATGATAAAAGTTCCATGAGGAGTCATCATAGGAACGTCAGACATAAATATTTCTTGTTCTTTTACAGAACCAAGAATTTTATTAGTTAATTTTACACGAGCTTTCAATGTTCCTTGGTAAGAAAGTTTATTTATCTTGGATTGATTCTCGTCTTTATTAGCTTGAGCTAAAGAGAAAGAAGTAAATTCTAATTCAAACTTTTTACCTGAATAATCAGATATTGGAGAGAATTCTTTGAACACTTCTTTGATACCGGTTTCTACTAACCAGTCAAAAGATTTGACTTGGGCTTCTATTAAATTCGGAAAAGGAACTAAAGGCTCCTTATATCTCGCAAAATACTTCTTAGGACGTTTTAAATCTTTTTGCATAAAAAAATTATTATCTAATAAAAATAGTACGCCTGAAACAAACCTAAAAAGATTTGAGTACAAATAAAAATAAATAAAAAGCTAATAATCTTCTTATTTATACAATATTCAATTTCGGATACTATTAAAAACCAGTTAAAGCTTATAATATAATGGAGATTGCATCCGATACTCAATCATTCAATCTAAAATAACCTTAGCATAAAACCCAAAAAAATGCAAATCCTCTACTATGGCTACTTTATCTCTATTTCTTCCTGACTCAATAGATCTTCATAAGTTACTTCTATGACGCCTACAGGCTTTACTTCTTTATATGATCTCCATTCCATTTGAGTTAGATTTATACCCTCTCCTCTTTGATAAGGCTCGAAATCATCTTTTGTGAAAACATACACAAAACCTTTTTTATTTTTTGCAATTTCTAATGCTTCTTTTTTAGAAACATGAAATTCCTTCTTTCCATTTTTAAAACCAAAACCACTAATAAATGGAATAGGTATATTCTTTTTATTTATAATTGCTCGAAAAATTGCAAAATCAACGTAAGGAGTAGTAGAAACTGCAGGCTTACCGTCTAATATTACTTCATCAGGTTTAGATAAATCAGGAACATGTTTACCTTGCTTAGGTTCTAATACTTGAATATCTCCATCAGGAGATCCATGAAATAGATAATTCCCTTCTTGTTCTAATTGTAAAAGTTTTACTCTGCCAGACATATTTAAATTATACATGAAATAGAGTATTTGCAGGAGTTATTTTCCTTTTTTCTTCCATTCTTCTATATCTTTATGATTCCCAGAAAGCAAAACCTTTGGAACTTTGTAATTTTTATTATTCCATTTTAGAATTTCAGGTCTGGTATATATCTCACTACTTGAAACTCTTTCTTCTTCCAAAGATTCAAATTTACCCAAGACTCCTTTTATTTGACGAGAAATAGAATCCACGACTATCATAGCCGGAAGTTCTCCTCCAGTTAAGACATAATCCCCTACTGAAATCTTTGTAGTTTTTAGAATTTTATCTACGCGAGAATCTATACCTTCATATCTTCCACAAATCAAAATAATATCCGTGTATTTTTTAGCAGACTTTTTTGCAAAATCTGTAGTGAATTTTGTAGCTGTGGGTACAAAATTGATTATTAAAACTTTACTCTGACTTTTATTTTTGTTTTTCTTTTTTATATTTTTTAATGCGTTCTCTACGGCTTCGAGTATTGGTTCCGCTCGCATGACCATACCTGGTCCTCCACCATAAGGTCGGTCATCTACTGGTCTATAGCCAGTATCTTTTTTATTTTTCTGTTTTCTTTGGTTAATAAAGTCACGTGGATTGTAAAAACTAATAGCTATATGCTTATTAGTTACAGCTCGCCCTAAAATAGACTCGCTTAAATAGGAGTCGAACATCTCTTTAAATATAGTAATTATATGAAATTGCATAAGTTTATTATAACAAAAAAGAGCGAATACAAAAATTTTCGCCTGCAAGCACTGGACTCTTTTTGCTTGCCAGAAAACTTTTGTATTCGCTCTTTTTTAAAGTATTATATTCCTTTTAAATCCTCCATAGCTTGGTCAACAGTCTTAAGTGTTGGTGCGGAGTAAGTCTTTTCACTTCCTTCAGGCTCATTAATCTTTAGATTTACGCGAGCATTATTTTTCATGCCGATAATTCTAAGAAGAGTTCTGATAGCCTTTGCAGTATTTCCCATTCTTCCTATGATCTTACCCATGTCAGCAGGATTCACAGTCAGAGAAACAAGCACTCCCATTTCGTCAACAGTACGATCAATTTTTACATCGTTCGGATTGTCGACAAGAGCCTTTACTATATATTCTAAAAATTCTTGATCTTTTTCCATAATATAGAACAGTAAAAATATTTTTAATCAATTGCAGTATACGACCAACAACTGCTTCTCTGTATTATAACTAATTATTTCTTTGCCTTCAACTCTTTTCTCTTTAGAGTGATTTTCTTCTTAGGTAAAACGTTCATTTTTTTACCTGGAATAAGTTTTTGGTGAACTAATGTGTTGTGCACAGTATCTGAAACTTGAGCACCATTTGCTACCCAGTATTTGATTCTATCAGCGTTGAAAACAGTCTCTCCGCTCTTAGGATTATAAGATCCAACAATCTCTAAAAACTTACCGCTTTTAGTTGCGTTCTTGGAATCTGTTAAAACGACTCTAAATGAAGGGTCATTTTTTCTACCTATTCTTTGTAATCTTATTTTAAGCATAGGAGTAGTCTAACATAAAAAAATAAAAATGCAAACATGTAAATTAACCAGAAGTTACATACGCACCTTTTGTTTGAATAGCCCCGTTTGTGTTGTAGGCAGCATTCGTATTGTAAGATGCAGGAGCTACGTACGATGATTGAGCGTTGTATGCTCCCCTTGTATTGTATGCCCCAGTTGAACTATATGCGCCTGTGGTAGTGTATGCCCCTTTCGTATTGTAAGCTGCATTTGCATTATACGCGCCGGTTGTATTGTATGCAGCTGAACTATTATATGCACCAGAAGTATTGTAAGATCCAGGAGTTGTGTAAGATGCTTTACTATAATAGGCACCGTTGGTGCTGTATGCTGCATTTGTATTATAGGCTCCAGGAGTAAAATATGCACCATAAGTATTATAAGCACCTGTAGTGTTGTATGCTCCGTTTGTAAGGTAAGCGGCATTTGTATTATACGCACTGTTTGAATAATATGAACCTAATGTATTGTAAGCACCGTTAGTTAAGTAAGCAGCGATTGCATTGTATGAACCGTTAGTCATGTATGCTCCGTTAGTAAGATAAGCTGCATTGGTTAAGTACGCTCCATTTGTCATGTAAGCACCGTTAGTTAAGTAAGCAGCGATTGCATTGTATGAACCGTTAGTCAT
>CAYLQJ010000006.1:0-23556 GCA_964385945.1 uncultured Candidatus Saccharibacteria bacterium | reverse complement strand
ACAAAATAGACGTAGAAACCCAAAAAACAATTTTTGAAAATTTTAAGAATTAATAAATTCTTATTTAATCATAAATTTTCTTTCAATTCATTATCTAAAGAATTTTTGGCAATTTCTCTTACAAATTCTTCTTCGATTTCTTTTATTCTATACGGTTCAAATCTACCCAAATGATCTAGAACTCTATCCACATCGTCTTTCACATTTCTTTCTACATGATCCCACAAAGTGCTACTACTATTCAGTTTACTTGTTAGAGTATTCAATATTTTTTCAAGAACTTCAAAAAGTCCATACAACTCTATCCCTGTAATATTAGGTAAATCTGGCTTTTTTATATCTTCGTGTGCTAACCACTTATCACGATAAATTCTTAACTTCTCAAGGGGTTCCTTATGTTTTTCTAGTAAATTTCGTATCTCTAATAAATCTAAATGTTCAATTCCTTTATATCTTTCTGTGAGTTCATTTAGAAACTCACGACCTTCTTCGTTGTTATATTCCTTAAAAGCATCAGAAGTCAAATGTTTCAAATTGCTTTCTGTATAATTGATAATTTTATCGATATGTAATGATTGATTCGAAGCATCAAATAATTTTGCTAACTCAAGAAAAAAATACACTCTCAATGCTTCTTCCGTTGGTAAAAAGAAATTACTATAACGTTTTATTATTTCTACATTTTCTTCTGCTTTTTCTTGACCCAAAATATTTGATGCTTTTGCCTCTCTCAAAGCTTCATAAGCATAAAAAGTATTCAAAATTTTAAAATACCTATCACTTAATTGTTCAATATATTTTACTAATGTTTTAAATTCTGACATGTTCGATTTTCGGATTGGTATTCCATGTTTTTATATTTTAATAAACCTCTGCTTGATAGCATTTTTCACAATACACTATTTCTGATCTATTTGGATCATAGCTTGTTTCAAATTCATTATCACAACCTTCTTTCATACACTTACGATGCCAGAGCTTAAGAGGATTTCGTGCCTTGATGCGATTTGCATTTCTACAGTTATGACAAATATCAGGTATAAAAATATTTAATGATTTAAATATATTCAATTCATCTGGATGTACCCTAAAAGAACCTATACAATTATTTAAAACACTACCTTTATTTTTACATTCTATGACAGAATTAATACTAAAATCATAATTAATTATTTTATGAAAATTTTCATTTAAAATATTAAGAATATAATCATTATTTTCTTTATTAAACCAATTAAAACCTTGTTCTACAGCTTCTTCTTTGCTTAAAGGAAAATATTCTTGCAAAGGTGTTTCATTATAACCAAAAGGAGACATTTCAAAAGGAAAAAAATCTCCATATTTATAAACTCTTCCTTTGTTGTCTATATAAGGCATTTCTTTCATATGGAGTTTTATCTTTTCTATAAGCTCAAAATATTCTTCTTTGGTATATTGTTTGTTTAAAATACAATACTGTTTATTTCTTAGACCAATGCAACCAAATAAATAAGAAGAAGAATAACAATTATCTGAATAATAAACTTCATAACAATTTGAATAAATGAAGGAAGAAAAATATATATTATTGGATTCAATAGGAGCTTGAGCAAAATAAGAATTTTCACTACTAGGATAAGTATGAGATACATCCATACAATTTTTAGCTCCATTGCTAACGAAACCATATTTAATATTTTCTGAATCAAAAACAACAAAAGAATTTTTCACATTCCTTGAATTTAAAATATAATTTCCTGTTGAATTTTGTGTATTTTCTAATACGGCATATTTCTTAGGGAATTTATTTTTAAATTCTTGAAAAGCTTCTTTAAATTTATTTAAACCTTCATAAGTCTCAAGTTTTAAACTTTCTTTAATTTTAAAATAATCTTCTTTAGAATATTGCTCATTAAATATGCAATAATTTTTGTTACGTAAATTTACAGAACCTATACAATTAGAACAATTTCTGCAATCAAACAAAAACAAAGATTCTATACAATTTCCACAATTTTGCGAAAAAGCTGTTTTGTAACAATGCTCGCAATCTATTAAATCATATGACCATTCAGAATTTCTAGTCATAGAGCAAGAAGAACAATTTTTATCTCCCACACATTGAGGGCCCATAAAATAACAATCTTCAGAAACACCAACACTAAAAGACAGGTATACATTTTTTACATCAGTTGCATGGTTGGAATAATCACTATTTACTTTACCAACACCAACTAGGTTCATTCTTGGAGCTTTTTTAAATAATTCATCAACTTGCGCAAAAAATGATTTTGAAAAATCTAGATTCATTCCCGATAAATTTTGGTCCCATTGATCTCCATAAAAACACTCTCTGCAATAAACAGGAAAAGTATTATTGGAAGAATACATAGAAATTATATTTTTACTACACAAATCACAAACGTCTTTATGTAATATAATATTATTGCGAAAAGCGTATCTTTGTTTAAACCTACACTCCGGACAAAAGGTTGGAGCTGGAACCTTTATCTTTTCGTAAAAAGAAAAATCATCAGGTTCTATAGTAAAATCATTTTTACAATTCTGGCAAACCTTATTCTCGGATTGATGTTCCATGTTTTTATTATATATTAATAAATAGCTTTTTTATAAACTTCATCGGAAACAATATTTTTAGGTCTATTATCTGGAGAGTAAGCTGTATAAATATCTACTCCAGAAACACTACATTTAGTTTGATACAATTGTCTTTTTGGACGAAGTTTTATTCTATCTAAATATCTTTCATTTGGGTGTAGTCTTGGAATCGGTATATTACGAAACTTAAAGAAATCATATTCTTGTCGAGTGATATTATAATTTCTCCCGGTCCTAACACAAGCTAAAACCTTACCTATAATACTCTCGTCTATATCATCAATAGAATCAGGCAAATCTTCGGGTACAATTGTCTCTTTACCGAAAGTCCCAGGCATGTCTTCTCGCCAAGTAAAGCCTGCATTCAAAACTTCTTCTTTAGTTTTGGGAAAATATACTTGAGCTTGAGTTTCATTGTATGAAAATGGAGATAGATGATTTGGAAAAAATTCTCCATATTCTCCCCTTGCTTTCATATCTTCTATTATTTTATCTTTTAAAATGAAATATTCCTCTTTTGAATATTCTTTATTTAAAATCATGTAAGAACCTTTTTTAACCCCAACACAACCAAAAAGTTCGTTAGAATTATGACAAGAATCACAATAGGTTAGATTAGTATTATCATAAGAAAGATGAACGAATTTACATGATGATGAACGCACCATACCATGACAGTCATACATCAATTCTGTTTGTAATCCAACATGATAACTCGCCCTACAATCTTTCAAACCTAAAGAAAAATCAACATCTTTACATTCTTCTAAATCTTCAACATCAAAACAATTTACAGCATTTTTAGAATTGAAAATAAAATTACCATAAGAATTTATAGAATTTTCAATCAGCATCCCCTTATTTAAAGCTTTATTGTAAATAATATCTAACCAAGCTTTATATAATAATTCTCTATCTTTATAAGATTTTAGATTAAATTCATTTACTTTTTCAAAATATTCTTCTTTAGGGTACTTTTGATTCATAAACATATATGACTGTCCTCGTAGATTATAAGATAAAAAACAATTTGAACAATTTTTCAAATCAAAAGAATAATAACAATCAAAAGAACTTTCTATTAAAAAACAATATTGGCAATTATAACAATCATGTACATTTATACATTCAAATAAATTTTCATTACTCTTACCCTCTGACCTATAAACATCGGAGGAATTTTTTGCCGGCACAATATTTGCAGAGTGCATTACATTTTCACAATCAAAAGCAGTGCAACACATATAAGCATTTTTAGAATTTGAAGAATGATTTGAGAAATCTGAATTGATACAATTTTTATTAAGTAAAGCTAAACGAGGGACTTTAGTTTGAAGGTCCATAAACTGATCAAAAAAACTTTTATTAGGATCATAATCCATACCATAATCCAAAGCACTCCACGAATCACTCCACCATTCGGAAATATCGTATACAGTAAAACGAGAATCGGGTGAATAAATAGAAACTATACTCTTCCCTGTTTTATCACAATTTCTACGATAAAGGGCACGTTCATTGCGCCAAGCGTATTTACGAATCATCTTGCATGTTCTACATAAAATAGGCGCTGGAACTTTTATCTTTTCATAGAATGAAAAATCATCAGGTTCTATGGTGAAATCATTTTTACAATTCTGGCAGTTTTTTGTTTCTGAATTATGTTCCATGTTTTTATTAATCAGGTCTTATTCCTTAAATTCAAAAACATTCACTCTCGCCGGGCGGAGGACACGATCACCTATCTTATAACCTTTTTGGATTACTTGAGCTATATTGTGATTTTTATCTTTTTCAGTTGTTTCTATCATCTCTAAAGATTCATGGATATTAGGGTCAAAACTTTCGCCTTCTTTACCTATTTCTTTAACTCCGTATTCTTCGAAAACAGTATTCATTTGAGAATGAATATACTCTACTCCTTTGCGCCAATTTGCGTCCACCTTCTCCCAAGCCTCCTTATTCGCGAAAGCCATATTGAAACTATCCATCACGCTCAAAAAACGAGAAAGTATTCTCTCGCGCATAGATTCAGAGAACATAGTCTTTCTATCTTCTTCTTGCTTCTTGTAGTTCGCAAAATCAGCTCTCTCTTTCTGCCAACCAGTCAAGTATTCAGTGCGTTCTTTGCGAGCTTGCTTTAAGTCAATTCTTAATTTCTTTAAAGTTTTATTTAGATCTGCTTCACCATCGTCATTGAATTCAAATTCGACTATCTCTTCATCTTCTTCCCCACCTGCATCGTCGTGCGAAGCATTTCGGGCAGGTATATCTGTATTCTCTGGAATAATTTTCTCATCCCCTAAATTCAAATCTTCTAATTTTATTTTTTTATCTTCTTCACTCATAGACCTATTTTAGCATAAAATGAGACAACAAAAAAGACCTCCATGAGAGATCTTTTTTTGAAATTAACGTTTAGACCATTGTGGTGCTTTACGAGCTTTCTTCAATCCGAATTTTCTTCTTTCTTTAGCTCTTGGATCACGTTTTAGGTATCCTGGAGTTTTAAGTTTCTCACGTGATTCTGGCTCTATTAGAAGCAATGCACGAGCTAATCCGTGACGTACAGCCTCAGCTTGAGAATGAGTACCTCCTCCAGTCACACGAGCCTCTATGGCCCATTTTGCGGTATTGTCAGGGTTTTCTACTGCGGTTAGTGGTTCTAAGATTAATCTTCTTTCTTCTTCAGTCTTGAAGTATTCTTTTGCAAGATCACCGTTAACTACGAAAGCAGATTTGGTCGCAGGAGTTAAACGCACTCTTGCAGTTGCTGTTTTTCTTCTACCTATAGCTTCAAAATATTGTTCTTTTTTCTCCATATAACTTTATTAATTAATCTTCAACTTGTAAATTCTTCATCATTGTTCTTCTAATCTTATTGTCTGGAAGCATATGAAAAACAGCAAGACTCACTAACTCTTTCATACCTTTTGTAGCTTTTGTATAAGTACCTGTTAAGATACGTAGTCCTCCTGGATAACCTGAATATCTAGTATGATATAGTTCTTCTAATTTTTTACTAGTTATTTTGATTTTAGAAGCATTAACAACAGAAACAGGTGAGCCTGAGTACATATGTCTTTGGAAAGATGCCTTGTCCTTGCCAAGCAATACAGCAGCAATTTCAGTTGCGACTCTTCCTAGTGTTTTACCACTTGCATCAATTATTTTTTTTTCTTCTGTTGTTTTTACTTCTTTTTTCATTTTGGTAATAAATTATTTTTAATTATACAAATTCGATATAAGCCATCTCTGCACTATCTGACTTTCTCGCTCCTAATTTCAAAACTCTAGTATATCCTCCTTTTCGGTCTATGTAATTCGGTGCAATCTTTTCAAAAAGTTTCTTGGTCTCTGGCTTTCGGTTTGCAATCTTAGACATGACTAATCTGCGTTTTGATAAAGTGTCTATCTTAGCATGAGTAACTAACTTTTCCATAAAAGGTCGTAGCTCCTTAGCTTTAGCTAAAGTAGTTTTGATTTTACCTTTAACTATCAAATTACGAGCCAATGAATGCATAAGTGCATTTCTTTGGTTTTTATCTCTGCCGAATTTTCTTTTGGTATTGTGGTGTCTCATAAAATTTTATTATTATTCTTTCAAATTAAGACCAAACTTGGTCAAAACTTTCTTAATCTCAGTAATTCCCTTCTCGCCGATACCTTCAACTTCTAACAAATCTTCTCTTTTCTTGCGAGCAAGACCGCCCAAAGTTCTGATATTTGCGCTGTTTAAAGCATTCAATGTTCTTGTAGATAAATCTAATCCGTCGATTCTAGTCTTTAATACGTCTGTAAAATCATCACCTTTCTCTTCCACTTCTTCTTTAACTTCTTCAGTCTCTTCCTTTTTTGTAGCAGTTTTCTTTTTAACTTCTACAACTTCTTCTACTTCATCTTTAAAATCAACGATAGCTTTAAGCTGATTGATCATAATAACGATAGATTGAGACAAAGCTTCACGAGGAGTCATGGTACCGTCAGTCTCGATAGACATTCTTAGTCTGTTGTGGTTTGTCTTGTCTCCAACGCGCATATTTTCTACTTCGTAAGAAACTCTACGGATAGGGGTAAATATTGCGTCTACAGCAATAGTACCAATATCTACTTTTTCTTTTTGGATCATTTCCTTTGGAATAAAACCAAGACCTTTTTCTATTTTAAGTTCAATATCTAAATTTATTTTACCTGTAACAGTCGCAATATATAATTCAGGATTTAATATTTCTACTTGTCCACCTGTCTTAATCAAAGATGCTGTGACTTCTTGAGGTCCTTTAACAGATAGATTCACAGTTTGAGGCTCGTCTGTAGTCATCTTGAAACGAATTTTCTTTAAATTTAAAATCAAAACAATGATATCTTCTTTGATACCTTCTACTGTTTGAAACTCATGGCTAACGCCATCAATCTTTATAGAAACGACGCTAGCACCTGGTAATGATGAAAGAATGATTCTTCTTAAACTGTTACCGAGTGTATGTCCATAACCAGGATATAAACCATCTATTTCAAAAACTCCTTTATTCCCTTCTTCTAAAACAGCTTTTGGTTTTGAAGGCATAATTATTTTATATTCAGGCATATTTTTATAAAAAATTTAAATAATAATAAATTAAAAAAAAATTAACGACTATAGAATTCAAGCACGGCGTTTAAATCAAGAAATCCTTCTGTATTCTTCGGCTTTGATAAAATCTTACCTTCCATCTTGTTTTGATCAAAAGAAACCCAAGCTGGAGCAGTATAGTCTTTCAGTCTGTTTGTTAAATCTGCAAATATTTTCTTTACTTTTGAACCTTCACGAACAGTAATAACGTCTCCGATTTTGATTTCGTATGAAGGAACAGTAACTCTGTGATTGTTTACCATAAAGTGTCCATGAGATACCATTTGGCGAGTTGCACGGCGAGATCCTCCTAATCCCATTCTGTAAATAATATTATCTAATCTTGTCTCTAAAACTTCATAAAATTTCTCAGCAGTTCCTGCACCTTTAACTTGAGAAGCTTTTTTAACATAGTTTGAAAGTTGTTTCTCAGTAATACCATATGAAAATCTAATCTTTTGCTTTTCGATTAATTGAGTACCGTATTCAGAAAGAGCTTTTGGACGCTTTGTGTTAGGACCAAAAGTGTTAGAAGCAGCAGAAAACTTTGAAGTTTGACATTTGTCATAAACTCCGGCTCCTAATCTTTTACAAATTTTAAATTTTGGTTTTGTTAACATATGATTTTCTTTTTATTAATTAAAATGATTATACTCTTCTTGGTTTCTTAGGTTTTGGTCCGTTGTGTGGTACTGGTGTAGCGTCTTTAACTGAATTGATCTCTATACCGTAAGCCATGAAAGCTCTAACTGCTGGTTCACGTCCTGAGCCAACTCCACGGATAACAACATCAGCATCTTTTACTCCGATATTTGCGGCTTTACTACCGACAATATCTCCAACTTTACCTGCTGCGAAAGGAGTACCTTTCTTAGCACCTCTAAATCCTAGACTTCCTGAAGAAGACCAGAATAAAGCGTTACCAGATTTATCAGAAAAAACAACTTTAGTGTTATTAAAAGTTGCTTGCACATTTAAAATACCAGAAGTGATTTTCTTCTTTGGTTCCTTCATTGTAGATAGAGCTTTTACTTCACCTTCTACTTTTTCTTCTTCTGTTGTTTCTTTTGTTTTTGCCATTTTAATTAAAATTATGTTTTACTTTCTTTTCTCTTACCTGATGCCATAGTGTTTCTCACATTACCTCGGACTGTTCTGGAATTGGTTTTCGTTCTTTGTCCGCGAACTGGTAATCTTTTCATGTGACGAACTCCTCTGTGACTCTTGATATCTTTTAGTCTTTTTATGTTTGAAGAAATTTCTCTTTTTAGATTTCCTTCTATAGTGATACTTTCCACAATAGTACGGATTTGATTTTCTTCATCAGGAGTTAAGTCCTTGGCTTTCTTGCCGTAATCGATACTAACTTGGTCTAATATTTTTCTTGCTTTCGAAATACCTATACCGTAAAGGCAGGTTAGTCCTATCTCAAGTCTCTTTTCATTTGGTACTGTGATTCCTAAAATTCTCATATAATAATTCTATTGTTTTTGCTTATGCTTAGGGTTAGAACAAATAACCAGCAAATGTCTATTGCGTTTAACCATTTTACACTTATCACAAATTTTCTTTACTGATGCTCTAATTTTCATAATATTTTTATATTTTTAATATTTACAAAACAAAACAAATAAGGATAATACCCTTATTTTTTAAATGTTTATCATTTATTACAAACGTAATTACTATAATACACTATTTAAAAAAAATTACAACCTTTTTATAATTCTACCTTTTCCACCGTACGGATCAAGCAAAACTTCTACCTGATCTCCAATCAAAACTTTGATCCGGTGTAATCTCATTTTTCCGCCGAGGTAAGCTAAGATTTCATCACCCGCGTCTATCTTTACTCTAAATAAAGTAGATGGTAATGCTTCTGTTACGAAGCCTCTTGTGGTTTCTGGTTTATCTTTTTTTATATCACTCATAGTAACTCAAACATCATACCAAAATAAATAAATTTGGTCAAATTTTAATATAGGATAATTATTCCGGGTAATTAATTTTGACAATTATGTCTTCTTTTTCTTTAGGTATTTCACTTTCCCAGATTGGTTTTACTACAAGGTCAGCTGATTCTATATTATTATATTTCGAAAGAATATTTTTAAAATCTTTTTTAGGTTCTCCTAAAAGATCATTAATAATCTCTTGATCATTAATATACGAGACTATTCTAACCGCGCCATTAAGTTTGAAACTTATACTTGTTGTTTCTTCGAAAGACACATCTCTATCTGTTAGAACAAAATTCAAATCTTTAATATTTTTTATATAAATATCTTCACTTTTTTCGCTTGGGAATTTAATCTTCATTATCTCTTCGGTTAAGTCCTTTTCTTCTAAAAGAAATCCATACAATGTACCTTTTAGAATGACTGGAACTTCTTCTATTCCTTTACTCTGCCCTAACTCACTTTCGAATTTAAAAAAAGTAGCATCTTTAAACAGAATATAACCGGGAGGAATTTGATCAATAGCTTTTTGCAATAAAGTGACTTCCAAGCTAGTTTCTAGTTCTTTCGAAGCTTGGGCTTTTTCTTCTTCATTTACTAGTTTCTTTAAACCCTTGAAACCTCCAACTATTTCTCCCTGAGACCGTCCGTATATTTTTTTATATTTGGAAGTATTTTTATAACCCAACACAGTAAAATCCAAAGGACCACTATTGTAAGCTTCCCCGTCTTCTAATGCCGTAATACCAACCTCCACTGACCCAGGTATACCAATATCTGATAAAGGAGGAATACTAACTTTAGCATCTGTTCTATAAATCTTGCCGTTGCTACCTTCGAGCCTAGTATTGATATCTAAAAATTGAACCTCAGGTCCGAAAGCATTATAAAGAACCGCAACACCTTTGGCTTTTTCTTTTACTTCTTTTTCTTCTCCACCTTTTATATTTTTAGAATTCTGAGCTTCTAGGACTATTAATTGATATGAAAGCCCTTCATCAGCTACGCTTAAATCTTTATAAGCTAGTATAGTATCAGACAGGACAACGTCATTGATCTTTGGGTTGATAGTAACGTGAGCTTTTGCAAAAAACGCCGAAAAAGCAAAAAATAGAAAAACTATAGAGACAGCTGCCACAAGCCATAAGCCATAGTTAGTTCTATTGCTAGAATCTTCAAGGACTGGAGTTTTGTGATAATACGACAGATCTTCTCTCACTTTTTCCCTAGTTTTTTCTCTAATCTTAGGTGTTATTTTTTCTTCAAATTTTTCTTCAACTTTTTTGGATTTAGGCTTAACTACAGTTTCTCTTTTAAGAGCACTTGTGTCTTTTTTAATAAGAATCTCTCTTTGCTCTTTTTTTACCTTTACCATATCTTGAAATAAGTTTTTTTTCATAATTTGTATATTTTATTTAAGAAAATGATTAATATAAATAGATTCCATGATTAGCAACGAATCTTTTCGAATTTTTTCATTTTCAAATGAAGCGATACCATGCAAGGCCTCTGTGCCTAAGAAAATAATCCTGAATTTAGATTCGGTGAGAGTATATTGATTCAATTGCTCAGCTTTTATTATTTCAGAGAAAAAATCAAATAAATCTTGGTCTATGGTTATAAATATTGTCGCTGGTATAGATATATCGTGAGACAAATTGTTTAGAGATTCTTGAAAAGTTTTCAACCAGTTACTTTTCAAGGTTTCTATAGAGTTCTCGAGGGATTTATTGGTAGAGTCTGCACCGTGATTGTCCTTATATAAAGACAAGAAACTTCGCGCTTCTTCTATGCTCATATTTAAATCTTTAGCCAAACCACGAATCATGAAATTGTATCCCACAGGGAAAGAAACCGAGTCTCTAATCACATTCTTTTTAATCATTGAAATATCGGTGATTTCTCCTCCAATGTTAACTAACAAGAATTTATCTTGATTAATAAACATATCCCTCGCCACCACGAAAGAAGCCATCAAAAAAGAAGAGTATTTAATACTTTCAAAATGAAAATGACTCATTATTGCCTCTTCTACTTTGTGGATAAAGGATTCTTCACTAATAGAGATAAATACGGACATATCTAAACTAGAAGCTTTTTTGTTATAAGGGTCGTTAACTTCATAGCCATTCAAACTCACGCTCATAGTCTTCATCTCTATCGGTATTTCTTTACTATTATTTTCTTTATTTTCTTGACGGTAAGTCTCCAA
This sequence comes from uncultured Candidatus Saccharibacteria bacterium, assembly GCA_964385945.1. Taxonomy (GTDB): domain Bacteria; phylum Patescibacteriota; class Minisyncoccia; order Phycocordibacterales; family UBA9973; genus UBA9973. Next base: position 12,176 of record CAYLQJ010000006.1, on the reverse strand, counting down.
GAATAGATCTACTTCTTTTTTAGTTAACTCATCAGCAAGTTTAGTATTAAATACAAAAGAGGCATCTTTTTGTAGAGAAATATCACGCATTAAAGAATGGTACCAAGGAGAAGATAAAACGCAGAATATCTTGTCAGGCTTACCTAAGCCAGCGGCACACATCTTGGCTACTACCACTCTCAGAGTCTTGATAGTGAGGTCAAAGAAATTCTCGATATCTAATTCTTTTTCAACAAAGATAGGTTCGCGTATTGTAAAAAGTATTTTTGGAACATCAGATTCTTGCATTACAAAAATAGCACCACCCACAGAAGAAGAACTAACATCAAATACCATGACGAGTCTATCTTTCTTTTTTGTTTTAGAAAAAAATCCCATACCAATATTATAACCTGTATGAAATTTTTCTCAAAATAAAATTTAATTTTATTCCAAGATTGCTTTGATACGGCGAATACCTGACGCTACGGCTTCTTCTTTTTGAATTTTGAATTTCCCTATTTCTTTTGTATTTTGGACGTGAGGTCCGCCACAGAATTCTTTAGAAACTGGATTACCATTTTCGTCTTCGATAAAGTACAGAGACACGGTATCAGGATATTTTGCTCCGAATTCCATTTCAGCACCTATTTTTTCTGCTTCAGATAAAGGCATTTCACGTCTAACTACATTTAAAGACGAATTTATTTTCTCGTTTACAAAGTCTTCTACTTTTTGCTTCTCTTCGTCAGTAAGCTTATGATCACAAAGAAAGTCTATTCTTAATCTCTCTTCAGTAATATTACTACCTCTTTGCTTAATATTTTTATCTACTACAGCTTGAAGTCCGGCTAAAAGTAAATGATGCGCTGTGTGTAAACGAATAGTCTTCTCATTATGATTCGCAAGTCCACCTTTGAACATTCCAGCCGAAGAAGTCGCGGACAATTTCTGATGCTCTGCCATTTTTTTATTAAAATCTTCTTTATCTATAACTATTCCCTTTTCTTTTGCTAATTCTTCTGTAAGTTCAATTGGAAAACCGTAAGTAGTAAAAAGGACAAAAGGATCAACACCTTTTTCAAATTCTTTTTTACCATCATTTAATGTTGTTGAAAATTTTTGTTCTTCTACTTTATAAATAGAAATAATATCAATACTCAAAACATTTGAATAAATATTAGAATAAAAATTAATAAAATAATTTATTATCTCAATAGCTATATTTTCTTCAAGTCCTAATTTTCTTATATAAAAAACTGCTCTACGAATCAAACGACGGAGAACATATCCACCACCTTTATTAGCTGGCGCGACACCGTCAGCAATTAACATTGTGGAAGCTCTTATGTGGTCTATCACAATTCGTGCAGAAAGTTCTTGAAAATCTTTAGCATTTTCTTGTATTAAATCCATAATTGGCTTTAACATATCTGACTCATATGCTGTACGCTTACCTTGCATTACCGCAGAAATTCGTTCAAGCCCAGCTCCAGTATCTACATTCTTCTGTGCAAGTTTGCCAATAACCTTTCCATCTTTCTTTTCATATTCCATAAAGACATCATTCCATATCTCTATCACATCTTCTTTTTCTTGAGCTTCAATAAAACCTTCTTTTGTAAGGTCACCAGTATTCCCTACCATATCATAAAACATCTCAGAACAAGGACCACAAGGTCCGTTATCTCCCGGACTCCACCAATTATCTCCCGCAGGTAAAGAGTATATACGATGCTCGGGAATACCAAGACTTAACCAAATATCTTTAGACTCTTGATCATAAGGTGCATTTTCATCACCTTCAAAAATAGTCACATAAAGACGAGAAACATCGAGACCCAAACCTTCTTCTTTTGAAGTTAAAAATTCATAGCTCCATTTTATAGCTTCGTCTTTAAAATAGTCGCCGAGAGACCAATTCCCCAACATTTCAAAAAAAGAGAAATGCCTATTATCTCCGATATCATCCAAGTCTCCAGTACGGACACATTTCTGAACATCAACAATACGGCGACCCATAGGATGAGTTTGACCAAGGAGGTACGGCACTAGGGGTTGCATGCCTGCAGTATTAAAAAGCACCGAAGGATCATTCTCGGGTACGAGCGAAGCTGAAGGAATTATTTTATGTCCTCTACTCTCAAAAAATTTTAAAAACTTATTTCGTATTTCTTCTGATTTCATATCTTTAATCGTGTTAATTTATTTAAATTAGTTCTCCTCGTCTCCTATCATTTTCTTAAGAGGTTTTTCAAAAATACTCATGAGTACAAAAATCACCAACACAAGAGAAGTCGCTACAATAGCCAAACTATAAAATCCAAAACCAGCAGCCATACCGATACCTGCCGTCACCCAGAGACCTGAGGCAGTAGTCAGACCACTAATATAAGACCCTTTGAGCATAATAGATCCAGCGCCCAAGAATCCTATACCTACGATGACCTGGGAGGCCATACGAGATGCATCAAAACCACTAACGTTACCATATTTCAAAACCAAAGCCTCAGAGATAAGGATAAACAAAGCTGAACCAAGAGAAACCAAGGCATGAGTCTTCATACCTGCTTCCTTATGAACGATAAGTCTCTCAAGACCTATTAAAGCACCTAAAAACACGGCCAATAATAACTTCAAAACCATATCACTATTTTGTGTAAAAAATTGTTCCATTTAAATATTGTAGCTTAAAATCCAAAAAAAATACAGAAAACTAAACTACTATTCCTCCACCTAAAACAATATCTTTATCGTAAAATACCACAGATTGACCTCCCGCTACTTTTACAGGTTTTTCAAATACAACTTCAACCTCACTCCTTAGCTCATGCCTTGAGATTTTACAATTTAAAAATTCTCCATGATAACGAATCTGAGCTTGGTAAGTTTTATTTTCTTCGGGAGTTTTTGAAATCCAATTTATACTATTTAATAGAATTTTATTTTCTGCATTATCTTCTCCTGTGTTTCTTTTTACAGAATAATCTTTATCAGTAGAAACAATTAAAATATTTTTCTTGATATCTTTATCAACTACATAATATCTAGAATCATTTGCAGTCTTTTTGACTATACTAAATCCATGACGTTCTCCTAAAGTATAAAAAACGGCACCGTCATGAGTACCTATCACCTCACCTGAGGTATTTAAAACATCACCTTTTTTAGATTCGATATAATGCTTTAAGAAATCTTTCAAATCCACCATACCCAAGAAACAAATACCCTGACTGTCTTTCTTTTCTGCTACAGGAATTTTGTATTTTTTAGCGAGAGATCTAACTTGAGTCTTTTTTAAATTACCAATAGGAAATAAAATATTTTTTAACTGATCTTGTTTTAGAGTCCAAAGGAAATAACTTTGGTCTTTTGTTGGGTCAATACTTTTCACTAAATAAAAAGGGTTTTGGAAATGGTCTGGTTGAACCGATACTTTTTTAAAATTTTGAATCGGTGACCCGAGGACCTTTCCAAAACTCTTTTTATTTATATTTTGAACATAATGTCCCGTAGCTACGAAATCTGCTCCCATCTCTCGTGCTTTATTTAAAAACGCACCGAATTTCACTTCCCGATTACACATGACGTCAGGGTTAGGAGTACGCCCCAGTTTATATTCATTTATCATATAATCCGCTACTCCTTTTTTGTAAACATCCTCAAAATCAAAAGTTAAAAATGGAATGTCCAAATACGCCGCCACTCTCATAGCATCACGACGTTCATCTTCTTCATTACATTCAATAAAATCTGGATGCCAAGTTTTAATAAAAACTCCCACAACATTATAGCCCTCTTCTTTTAAGATGGCTGCCGTGACTGAGCTATCTACTCCTCCAGATATACCTACTAAAACAGTCTTATTAAGATTTTTAGACTTTAAAATTGCCATAGACTATTTATACACTATTTTAAATATTTTTCTATATTAGCTCGATGCTCTTTGAAAGTTGTAGCAAAATATGTATCACCATTCTTATCGTGAATATAATAAAGATAAGGTGAACTTTTTGGATTCATAGCTGCTTGGATTGATTTTAAACCAGGGTTCAAAATAGGCTCACTAGGCAATCCACGCTCTTTATACGTAATAGGAGCCACATCAACCTGCAACGGCATATTAATACTTATTCTTTTCCATAATATTCCTGAGATGATTTCCCTATCCTCATCTCCGCTGGCTTCACCTTCAACCAGAGACGCCATGGTTAAAATTTCTTTTATTTTTTCGTCCTTGTTTGGATAAGTATCAAATTGAGAAAATAATACACTAGTCTTTTTATTGAAATTATTAGTCATGATTTTGATAACTACGTCTTCATCATCTGAACTCAAGAAAAAATAAGTATCAGGAAATAAATAACCTTCTTTATCTTTTACTTGTTTTAGGAAATTTTCTTTATTAAAATTATGCAACTTTAATTCAAAAATCTCAGCAATGTCAGTAATATTAAAACCTTCAGGGATAGTGACCTTGATAGGACTGATTCCTTTTTTACCTTTGGCAATTCTATCGGCTAATTCTATGACTGATAACTTTTCTTTAAAAATATAATCACCTGGAGAAATATTCTTCTCACCTCCAAAAATAATAACAAAAGATTCAAAGAAAACTCTAGAATTAATAAATCCTTCTTCTTTTAATTTTAAAGAAGTCGAGCGCACACTACCACCTTCTTCTATGACAAAAATCTGATCTACTTTAAAAGAAGATGGGGCTTGTATTAGAAAAAAATAAAAATATGAAAATAATCCAACAAAAAAAATAAAGACAAAAATTATAAAATATTTTATTTTATAATTTTTGTGAAATGTATTTTTTTCTAAAGTAGGAAAACTTTCCATATATTAAATAGGTAAATTTGTAGGAGGAGAAGCCTCTTTGCTTTCTACACGCTCTAAAGTAGGAATTTTTAAGATTTGACCTGGGAAATGCCATAAAGTGGCTATTTCTTCTACGTTCAAAACAAAAGTCGGTTGAGGTTTATAAGCCATAAAAATAGTTGGGGTAATAGGCCAAGGTATATGCTCAGTGTCAAAAAGTTCTTGTCTTAATTGTCCATGGTAAAAAGAACGTCCTCTATATTCTCCTAGCATTCTATTTGCCAATACCATAACTTGTTCAGGGGTAAGTAAATATATAAGTCCACCATAGGAATCAGCTTGTGTACCATTGGTACGCACCAAACTGTTTAAATAAGGATTTGCATATTGCCTAAATATTAAACGCAGATTTCTTCTATTGTTTAAATTCCAAGCCTCTTTTTTTGCTACATAACAAGTACGAATACCAACATCAAAACCAATCTTTTGCATTTTTGCACTCATGCCCTTCACTACAGTATCTAGATATGCTGGAGTACGAACTTCAACAGCAAGAGTACCGTCTGGTCTAGCTTTAGGTGAGGTAAAAGGATCAAGCACTTTATCTAATTCTGCTTGAACTCCTTTTACCCAATCCCCCTTAACTCCTTTTACAATATAATCTTTTTTAGCAGGACGTAAAACCATCTGAAGCCACATTTGCTCTCCCTTACCCATGGAAGCAAAAAGTTCAATGACTGGAGAGAGTGGATCTACTTTAAATTCTTCTTTTGGATCTTTGTCTAATCCAAAATCCACATAAGTTTTGATAGGATAAGCTTCTGGTTTCTCTAATTTCCATTCGCAACCATATAATTGCCATTCACTCTCAGGAGATATCTCATCAACCGCTAAAGTATAATCATCTACTACTTTAATTTGAGCTTGAGGGTACTGAGCATACATTTGAGTCTCTACAAGTCCTTGAATACGACTAGGTGTACGTATATAAAAGTGAACTTGTCCTTCTATTGAAACGATTTCTAAAGAATGCCAAAACCATACTGCTCCTTGCCAGTATTCTTCACGCCCACCTTTCAAACTCCAGTGATAAAGAGCATTTGTAAAAAATAATTCCATAGCACGAGGGCTACGTAATACATCACGAGGAGGAATAATCTCTAATAAGACATAAGTAATACCTGAAATAAAATCTTGTTGAATATAATGAATCCACATTGCCCAAGCCATACGGCCAAGGAAGTACGCCAAAATTAACAGCCAAATAATATCTGGAACCCAATTAAAAAATCTAACAACAAAATCCCACATAGTATTATTTTATCTTAAAACTAAAATAAAGTAAAAGAAAAACCTCTCTATTGAGAGGTTTTTCTTTTAGACTATTCTTAGACTACATTATAAAGTCCGTCTTTGTTCTTTTTGAAATATTTTGAATTTGCAAGATTGACTAAAATTGTATTTTTCTTAAAGTATCTTTCTTTCATTACTTTCTCTACCACGTCTTCTTTAGTCATAGGTCCCTCTTTCTTGATGATATCTTTGATCACATCACGAGCGATACCAGTCTTATATCCCCATTCAGACAGAGCGTAGAGTCCACGTCCAACAAGTACAAATCTACTATCTTTGATAAGTTCATTGTGAGTTGTCGCATAGTGAGATTTTCTGCCAAAAGTTTTAGAGATAGCGTCAGTCACTTCTTTGAAATGCATAGGAGATCCATGTTTTCTCATCACAAGAAAAGCGTAATCTTTAACTCCTCTAGTATGTACGTTTTGAGAATTTGATTTACCCCAGTCTCCTAATGGATTCTTGGAAACAGTTTTGGAAATAGAAAGCCATCTTTTTGCCATTTCTTCATTTTTGTAGATATCAGCCATGTCTTTCATATGATCAAAAAACTTTTTAATCATTTCAGTTTCAGGAATAAGGTCTTCGTCTTTCAAGCTACTGTAAAGTTTTTTCAAAGAATCATGAACTTTATCAGCCATTTCATCGTCCACACTCCATCTTGCATGAAAATGATCATCTTCTTTGTGCTTCTTAAAAGCATCTCCCAATACTAAATAGAAATGAATATGATTTTGTAAAGATTTATCTTTAGAGATATGATTTAGGAACTCTTCTTCAGATACAATAGAACCAAAAGAATGAATCAAATTCTTAAGTTCATCAAACAAAGCTTGTTCAGCTTTAAAGTTTGGAGACTTTTTGATTAAAGCAATACTATTCTCTTTAATCTGTCTTACTCTCTCTCTTGTGATATTATATTTTTTACCGATCTCCTCGAGAGTTTTTCTTTCTAAATCGTCTGGATTTAATCCAAAGCGATTCATAATAACATCACTTGCACGTGAAGGCAGGTGTGAGATTATTCTTTTTGTAACTTGTTTTGGCTTAAAAGATATTGGTGATGACATATTTTTTTTATTCATTATTCTTAATATTTAGTATAACCCTAGATTCAACTTCTGTCAATATTTTTTGCAAAATTTAATCTATTTATTTCTCTATTTGTTTCTATTAGCTTTGATTCTATCCATTTCAGTCAAAAACTTCTTACGAAGTCTTACGGACTTTGGAGTAATTTCTAGATACTCATCATTACTCATAACTTCAAGTCCTCTTTCGATACTTAATGTGAAAGCTGGTTTCAAAACGATCATATCATCAGTACCTGAAGCACGCATGTTTGTAAGTTGTTTACCTTTTACTGGGTTGACTGCCATGTCTTCACCCTTTAAAACGTTACCTATAACCATACCTTCATATACCTCTGTACCGTGATCTATGTATAGTATACCACGTTCTTGTAAATTTGCAAGGGCAAAGGCTACAGCCTTACCTGCGATCATAGAAGACATAGATCCATACTCTCTTTTCTTAATTTCACCAGCATAATCTTTAAAGCCAATAACACGAGAAGACATGATTCCCTCTCCTTTTGTATCTATAATAAATTCACCACGATATCCTAACAATCCACGAGTTGGTATTTCGAAAACAATTCTAGCTACGCCATCCTTGTCTTGCATATCTTTCATGATACCTTTTCTTTTTCCTATTTTTTCAATAACACCTCCAGAAGATTCAGTCGGTACGTCTATAACTAATTCTTCATAAGGTTCGCTCTTGTGTCCAGATTCATCTGTTTTTATGATAACTTCAGGTTGAGAAACTTGCATTTCAAATCCTTCACGACGCATATTCTCGAGCAATACGGCTACGTGCAATTCTCCACGTCCATAAACTTTAAAGAAACTTGGACCAGATTTTACTTCACCTTGCTCTGGAGAAAAATCTACACGTAAACCTACGTTTATTTCAAGTTCTTTTTCTAATCTTTCTTTAATTTGTCTTGAGGTTACGAATTTACCTTCTTTACCTGCAAAGGGAGAATCGTTAACTAAAAAGTTAAGAGACAAAGTCGGCTCGTCGATAGCTATGTGAGGTAGAGCTTCTACACTCTCATCTTCACATAAAGTCTCTCCAATATAAATATCAGGAATACCAGCAAGCAATACTATATCTCCAGATTCAGCCATAGTCGCATCTTTACGAGCGATACCTTCGAAAGTAAAAAGTTTTGTGATTTTACCTGTACGAGTACCATGTTCACCTTTTACAAAGATTTGGCCGCTAGCAGAAAGTTTACCTTTATAGATACGAGCCACAGCCATTCTACCTAAGAAATTATCATACCCAAGGTTGAATACTTGCGCTTGCATTTTTTGGTCTCCATCAACAGAAGCTACAGGAACTGTATCTAAGATTAATTCCAAAAGTGGTGAGAGATCATTAGATTCATCTCCAATATTTTTAAATGCTTTTCCATCACGTCCAATAGCATAGATAGTTTTGAAATCTGCTTGTTCTTCGTTAGCACCAAGTTCAAAGAAAAGTTCTAAAACTTCATCATGAACACGAGCTATATCGGCAGCTGGTTTATCTATTTTATTAATAACAACAATAGGCTTTAATCCAAGCTCTAAGGATTTCTTTAGAACGAAACGAGTTTGAGGCATAGGACCTTCTACAGCGTCCACCAAGAGTAATACAGAGTCAATAGCACGCAATACACGCTCTACTTCAGAACCGAAGTCGGCGTGACCTGGAGTATCTACTATATTAATCTTTGTACCTTTATAAGTGATAGAAGTATTTTTGGAATAAATAGTAATACCACGCTCTTTTTCTATTGCATTCGAGTCCATAGAAAGACCTTCGTCTTGAAGTCCTCCATTTTGCTTCATTAAAGCATCTGTTAAAGTTGTCTTGCCATGGTCCACGTGAGCAATAATCGCAATATTCCTAATATCCATAAAATAATATTTCTAAGTTAATAATAAGTTAATAATTTAATAAGTTTGTATTAAACAAAAAAAGCCCAAAGGCTTAAAATTCAACATATTTATAATAGCACACTTTTTGAAAAATACAAATAAATAGCCGGGTTCACAAAGTGAACCCGGCTAAAAAATTACTTTTTATTCTGCTTATTACCATCCATTATGCTTATTTTTTATCAAAAACTGCACATCTTCAGGATTTGCAATATTGATAAATTTTACTGCCAAAGATACGCGATAATTAGGATTTAAAATATCCCAATAAAAATTTATAATCTCCTCTATATTCCCTATTAAAGGAAGTAAGTATGGTTTCTCATTAAAAGAAGGAAGAGGATCTCTTTCTCCAGAATAAGTATGAATACAATATCCACCGCCAGCAGCAATATCTTTCAACTCAAACAAATCGAACTCTTTTTTATCAGAAGAACTTGATTTCGAAATAATAGTTAAAAAATTTTTTAACAAATTATTTTCACAAATTACAGTAAGTCCGCCAATCCGTGGAGTGAAATTTGGAGCATCAGGCTCATAAGAATATTTGGAAGCGAAATTTACCATAGGATTTTTTGTTAATAAAGTTTCTGTATGAGAACCATTACTGACAGCAAATAAATTTACAGTTTCTGGCATTACATAAGTTTCTTCTAGCATAGCGTTATAAATCACAAGAGATGGATCCCCGGCATTTTTTTTATCAAAAAAATCTGTTTTAATCGAACAACCTAGAGGTTGCCCTGATTTCAGAATTCTGTTTTGACTATTTGGGCTTCTTCCCGTAATAAAATATAATTGCACTACATGTTTATAATCCTCACTTATCCCTAAAATAATTCCTCTACCAGGGTAAGGATTATATTTTAGTTTATCTACGTTGTCTTTTGCTGTTTGCTTGTAAAAAGCCAAAGCAGCTTGAGCGGTTTGAAAACCAATATCACTTTTCATGATTAATTTGTTTTTATGTTAAAGAAAATATATTTCAAATATACCATACCACATTTTTTTAAAAAGGCAAAACAAAAAATCCCTTTCGGGATTTTTATTGTGCGCCGGGAAGGATTCGAACCTTCGTAGCCCGAAGGCGACAGATTTACAGTCTGTTGTAATTGACCACTCTACCACCGACGCAATTACTTACGAAATATAATATAACATAATTTTTATTTTTTGCATATAACAAAATCCCCACAGGCCAGACCTATGGGGATTTTTTAATTTAAACTTTAATTTAGAAAAAAGATAAACTCTCTAACAACTCTTCTAACAATTCACCATTTTTTGTCAAAGGTAAATTTCCAGTCTCAATACTTTTTTGAATTTCAGGTTTAAAGTTCCATTTTCCAAATTCACCACCACTATAAATAGCAACTTTTTCTGTATAAAATCCGTCCCCAGAAAATTCATATCTTATATTATTATGAAAAATAACATAAAGAATTTGTGTAGTAATACCTTTCCAACTGTTAACATTATACTCAATTAAAAATCGATTTCCTCCAATAGTTCTAATTTCACACAATGGGTCGCTAGTATCAGGACAATCAACAAAACCGTCTTTACTAGAATTTTCAAGTAAACTTTTTTCTTTATCAAATAACACTGTATCTATAACCCAGAATGCATCTCCAGTTTCACTATTTTCAACTTCTTTAACTAAATTTTCAATATCTTTACGTGATTGAATTGTTAAGCCATAAAAAATTTGGTCCCCTCCCAATGTGTTATCGTCCCAATTAAGAGTATCAGCAGCAAATAATATATTAATAAAATAAGGTTTCTTAAAATAAAGATCGCCCCAAAATGCTGGTCTATAATTAAATTTAAAACCAAATTCATCGTTTGAAAAAGATTTTATATCTTCTTTTGAAACAAGAGCATCCTTCTCTTCTCCACAAACTATTTTACCATTCAAAGGAAGACAGGGTTCTTCGTATATCTTTTTAAACTTTCCATTTTGTAATAAAAAATACTCTACAGGACGCCGGTCAAGTTGAGATTGGAATTCAGTATATCCTAAATGAGGATTTATCACGAGAAGAAAACTATCGGATTGAACAGTCCCAGTTATGTTAGAATTTGGAAGTTCTATTAGTTCTCCTGTTTTTAGATTCATCACAAGAGGTGGTCTAAAGTCTTGTTCAATTATGGACGAATAGCAACCACCAAAACCAGGACCTTTTTCTTTGGCATCTATTCTTGCTTTTTGAACATAAGAGTCAATACTAGAAATTACCTGTTTAAAAAATACCTCATATTCTTCTTTACGATTATAATAAGGATTATTAGTCTTGTTATAAAAATCTTCATAGTAACGAGTGTAATATCTTTCATAATCAGGCTGGGCTATCTCTCCTTTACAAATCTCAGTCGCTTCATAATCTTCAAATTTAGGTGCTGATAAAAGTATATCGTTACTTGTAACAACTGGAATAGCTTGTTGTTCTGCTTCATTTTCAGAAGAGTCTAATCTAATTAGATTTATATTTAGAGAAATAAATGCTATTGAAATAATTATAATAAATACGAGCACAAAAAGATATAGTTTTTGTAATGAAGTTTTCTTTACAACTTCTTCTGTTTTTGTATCTATTTCCATATGTCTTTAATAATAACATCAACGATGTAATTAAGCCAAAATCCCCACAAGTCAGACTTGTGGGGATTTTTTAATTTAAACTTTAATTTTACTTTTAATTTTTAGATTGCTTTTGACTTTTCCTTTTTTGATAGTTATCACTAGTTCGTTGTTTTTAGCAGTGACTAATATACTATCTCCTTTTTTAGCCCCATTTGAAATAATAAATGAAGCTACAGGATTTAGGATTTTAGTTTGAATAAGTCTGTTGAGTGGTCTCGCTCCATAATGCGGATCATATCCTTCTTTCGCCAAGTAGAGTAATGCTTCTTCGGTGATCTCAAGATTAATACCTTTGACATTCAATCTTTCTTTAACTACACCAACACGGATATTTACAATATCTTTAATAGCCTCTGGAGAAAGAATATCAAACAATACAA
>CAYLQJ010000005.1:0-29391 GCA_964385945.1 uncultured Candidatus Saccharibacteria bacterium | reverse complement strand
CCTTTGCTCGCGAAGAAGCAGTCCAAATGATATCCAAAGATCCAGAACTCAGTAATTATCCCCTCTTAAAAAATAAAGTACGTGAGAAAGTAAAAGAATTTCACTTCGAATAAAAAGCTGGCGACCCGCCTGCCAAAGCTATGCTTTAGCATTTCGGGCAGGATTTCATTTTGAATAATTAAATCTTAAATATTCTTTTCGCATTTTCGCGAATTTGAATTGTAGCAGTTTCTAAATCCAATCCTTTTATTTCGGCTATTTTCTTTACAACTTCAATAACCATAAAAGGTTCACAGGTCTTACCTCGGTGTGGCACAGGCGCCGCAAAAGGAGCGTCAGTCTCCGCCATAATATTTTGAATTGGTAAAAACTTAATAACCTCATCATAGTCTCGAGAGAAAGTAATAGGACCATCATAAGAGACAGTCCAATTATTTTCTATAATTCTTTTAGCTGTTTCCAAATCTCCTACAAAGAAGTGAAAATTCGTATGAAGTGCAGGATTTTCTTTTTTATGTATTTCTAAGATATCGAGAGCGTCGATATATGCATCCATGCTCCCCTTGCTCGGACGAGCATGAATCATTAGAGGTTTGTTTAATTCTATGGCTAGTTCTATATGGCGTAGAAAAATTGCTTTTTGACGAATCTTAAAATCTTCTCCTTCATTCCGAAAATAATCCAGTCCGGTTTCTCCAATACAGACTACTTTTTCATTTTTAGCTAAAGCTAAATACTTTTCATAATCAAACTCCTCATTTAAATTATCATTCGGATGAAGCCCTACTCCAGCATAAATAAAATCATATTTTTCAGCTATTTCAATAGCTTTTTCTGACATTTCAAAATCAGTCCCTATAACGATAGTCCCCACTTCGTGTTCTTTCATTCTATCTATGACTTCTTCTTTGTTAGAAAACAAAGGCTCTAAATTAATATGTGAATGTATATCTATGTATTTCATATACCTATCTTTACATAAAAAGACAAATAAAAAAAGCGATAGGTCTTGCCTACCGCTTTTATAACAATTACTTAAATAAAAATTCATAAACTAAATTTGCGTTCTCTTGTATATTTTTTTAATAAAAAAAATGATATTGGCAGTAATAATAGAATTGATAATAAGATACTAAATGGGATAAAAAAGTAAGCAAAGCTAACAATAACCAAACTTATTATGTAACAAGCTTTATACAAATGATTTCTGTCAGATGTAGCTCTTATTAAAATCCAAATTAAACTTATAACAAGTTGAAAAAGTAGGAAAAAAACATTGGATTCAAGCGTAAAGTAAGCAATATGTGGAACTATGGTCTGAAAAATTATTAAACTAATAATTAATCCGAAAAAAAGAACTCGTCCTAAATTAAACTTTCCTACGCCAACAACTTCAAAAAAACTTAAACTCAACAAGAATAAACAAAATAAATAGACGATATAAAACCAAGAAAATTTTACTTCTGGATACAAATCCTGTTGAATTAAAATTTCTTTATCAATAAAAACAATATTTGTTTTTATGACTTCTGTTTTTTGTTTAAAAAAACCAAAAAATTCAATACCATTTAATTTTTCACCGAAAGAAAAAATTTCTTCTTTATACCTGCTTTTATACGCTAAAATCATAACTGTGTCAGGAACAAAAATTCCAGATTTGTTTTTCAATAAGTATTCATCATACTTTAACCTTTCATACCGATGGATGTAATTACATTTAGGATCTGGAGGGTTGCAGATAGTACTATCTATAACTTCAGGAGTTATAAACCTTACGTAATCTCCTACTCTTTGAACGTAGGTAGTTTTTTTCTGTACTACTAATTTTGGTTGACCAAAAGAAGTCAGAGAAACAACTAAAAGGACTATAAAAAATAACAACTTTTTCATATTTTTTATTTTTATGAAATTAGAAAATAACGAATATCTCCTACACACTAACACATAAAAATATTTTTGTAAATAAAAAAGCGGTAAGTCTTGCCTACCGCTTTTTACTTACCGTTTTTGCTATTTTCTTAAGAAAAGAGGAGGTTCTGGTTTTTTGTTATTCTTTATTAATTCAATTATTTTTTTAGATGTTTCTGGCATAATTGGATTTAGCATTAAAGCTATTTTATATAAATTTTGAATCATATATGAAATATGGGCCTTCCCTTTTTCTAAATCTATTTTAATAACTTTAAACGGCTCATTGGCTTGAATATATCCATCCAATAAAGATATTTCACTCCAGATAAAATCACAAGCACTTTTAATATCAAAAACTTGTAGATGCACAAAAAATTCTTCTGGGATGGATTCGGTAGGAATTTCTGGGCATTTGTCCAAATACTTTTCAGATAAAGTTAAAATACGACTAGTTAAATTCCCTAAACCATTCGCAAGACCTGAGTTGTAGGATTCCAAAAATCTCTCACGGGTAAAAGGACTATCTTCAAAACTAGAAATTTCACGTAGCATAAAATACCTTAATGCATCAGTTCCATATTCCTCGGCTATTTCCCTTGGATTCACAACGTTTCCTAAAGTCTTACTCATCTTTACTCCTCCGTCGCCAGTAATAAAACCGTTGACTATTATCTGACTAGAATTCGGAAAATCCGCCGCCATAAGCATAGCTTGCCACATAGCTCCTTGGAAACGAGTATTATCTTTACCGCAATATTGCGTCGGTGTACCAGAAACCCAATATTTCTCAAATTGCTCTTTGTTGTCTTGCCAATCTAAAGTATTGATATAGTTAGTCAGAGCATCAAACCAAACATACATCACATGCTCCGAGTCATTAGGTACAGGTATTCCCCAAGGCATTTTAGTCTTTAGTCTTGAAATAGAAAAATCTTGCAAACCACGAGAAACAAAGGCTTTCATTTCATTAAATCTAAATTCGGGAATTATAAAATTAGGATTCTCTTCATAGAATTTTAAAAGCTTCTCAGTGAAGCTACTGTATTTGAAAAAGTAATTCTCTTCACTAATAGTCTGCAATTCTCGTCCGTCATGATCCGGACAGAATCCAGCTTCATTAAGTTCACTATCAGTCTTTTCGCTTTCACAACCTACGCAATACTTGGCTTCATAATTCTTTTTATAAATATATCCGTTCTCATAAACTCTATTCCAAAACTCTTGGGCTAACTTTACATGACTCTCGTCAGTAGTACGAATAAAATGTAAATTTTCACTCATACCAAAAGCTTTAAGTGATTCTTTAAATTTTAAGAAATTTTGGTCAACAAAAGCTTGGACTTCTAATCCTTCGGAGAGAGCTTTTTCATAAATCTTCATCCCGTGCTCGTCCGTTCCTGTATTAAAAAATACGTCAAAACCTTTGAGTTTCTTATAGCGCGCTATAGCATCAGCCCGGATGAATTCCAAGGCATGACCCATATGAAGCTCAGCATTCACATATGGTAAAGTGGTGGTGAGATAAAAACTATTTTGTTTCATGATTATTTTCTTTACTTCTTAAAAAATTCTTTTTCTTTTCCATATCATTCATAAGTTCCATAACAAATACCGCCATAGGAATAGCCAATATCATACCCCAAATTCCTCCAAGTTCAAAACCAATTAATACCGCCAAAATAACCATCAAAGGAGACAGCCCTACTACCCTATTAATAATAAGCGGAGAGAATAAAAATACTTCAAATTGATGAATGATAATATAAACTCCCGCTACCATGAGAGCGTCTTGCAATCCTCCGCCAAGGTAAGAAAAAGACATAGCTGGGATAAGAGCCACCACAGATCCATAAGGCAAGAATGACATGACTCCGGCAATCAAAGCCAATAGTAGAGCATAATCAATACCTATCAATGATAAGAGAAGATATATCAAGACGCTTATAATTAAAGCTAAAAACATCTGACCCTTAAGCCAGAGAGCTATTTTTCTTCGTGAACGACTCCATAAATCAATAACGTAATCTTCATATTTAAGAGGCAAAATAATTCTCAAAAAATTCTCTATACCGCGATCTTGAACAGAAAGATAAAAAGAAATAACTATAATCAAAACAAAATTAAATATACCTCCGAAAGCTATAGCTAACGTTTGGAAAAATCCACCTGAAAGATTATTTATAAAACTCTTTGATATAGCTAAAAGCGAACCTACTGATAAATCCCCTCCTAAACTAGATACTAAATCTTTTGCACCGCCGAATTCTTTACTTTGAAAATAATCCAAAAATGTCACTCCTGGAATATATGACGAAGCAAAAACAGAAAAATTATATATTTCAGTTATGAGCAAAGGAGCAAAAAGATAAAAAAGAAGAGCAAAAATCAAAACTGAAATAACATAAAAAGTAACCACCCCAAAGACTCTGCCCATACCTAGTTTTTTAAAATAAGGCACAGCCGACTCTACAAAAGAAGCAATAACGATAGCTGTTAAAACTACCATGACTAATTCTTGTAAATACCAGATCAAGAAAAACCCAATAACCACCATGACCGCTCTGACCATAGTGCTAGTAGTTATAGAGATATTTAATATATTGTCTTTTTCATGCATATTTGAATAATAACACAAAACAAAAAAAGTGAGAATTTATTAGAATTTAAGAATTTTCACAAATTGTTTTTTATCCTTAAAAGGACCAATTAAAGCTAGATTTAATTTGTCATCTGTAAAGATTTTGCGGGCCATATCTTGGATTTGTTTTGCTGTTATACGCCTGACCTGCTCTGCTTTTTCCTCCGAAGTCTTTATTTGTTTCTTTAATAATTCTTGAGAGCCGTAGAAATTCGCAATATCGTCAGATGATTCAAGTGATAACTTCATATTGCCTATCAGGCATTGTTTTACTTTTTCTAATTCCTCCACACTCACTAATTCATTTTTAAGTTTTTTACATTCACCCAACACTGCCTCTATAACTTCATTTATTCTTTTATTATCAACTCCGGCTGATATTTGCAAGAATCCATGATCTGTATAAACATCATTATAAGCTCGTACATAATACCCTACTCCCATCTCTTCGCGTAGTTTTGTAAAAAGTCTTGAACTCATACCCGCACCAAGGACTCCAGAAAGCACAGAAAGGATAGCATTATTCTTGTTAAATAAATCATAAGTGCGCACGCCTAAGACAAAATGAGTCTGGTCGGTTTCTTTATGTTTTACTAAAATCTCGGGTTTAGTCTGAGTCTCTACTACTTTTAATTTAGTAGACTTTTTCGCTTTTTTAATTTGACCAAAAATTTTCTCAACTTCTTTTATAACTTCAGTTTCTTTGACTTGACCGGCAACTACTAAAGTCGTAGCATTCGGTACATAATGCTCTTTATGATATTTTACGAAATCCTCTCTAACCATTCCCAAAATATTCTTTTTCTCTCCTGCAATATTCCAACCAGCGGGTTGATCCCCGTAGAGCAACTTCATCATCAAATCTTGGACATGACGAGACGGCATATCTTCATACATATTTATCTCTTCTATTATCACACCTTTTTCTTTTTCAATTTCCGTCTCCGGAAAAGTAGAGTTCAAATAAATATCGGTAACGATATCTACAATCTTTTTAAAATGTTTTGCATCACCTTTAGCATAGTAGCCAGTATATTCTTGAGAAGTGAAAGCATTGTACTGACTACCCATACTATCTAATTCTTTAGAAATATCTACGCCTTTTGGACGACGGATAGTTCCTTTAAAACACATATGTTCTAAGAAATGAGAAATACCATTAACTTTTTTATCTTCGTATTTTGAACCTGTTTCTACAAGGACCAAAACCGTAACAGTCGGATTATCCTTCATAGGCACAGTAATTAAACGCAAGCCATTACTCAAAACTTTCTTTGTGAATTTCATTTCGTTATTCTAACATAAAAACAAAAAAGAGTTAAAATAATTATTTTAACTCTTTTTTGTTTAATTTAGTTTATCTTTTAAATAGTTCACTAGTTCGGAAACTTTTACTCTCTCTTGATTACCTGTATCACGGTCGCGGACTGTTACAGTATCTTTTAGATCAGGATTTTCTTCTCCTAATGTATCGAAATCTACCACAATACAAAACGGAGTACCTATCTCATCTTGACGACGGTAACGTTTACCAATATTACCATTATCATCAAACATGACTTTACCGAATTCAGATTTTAAAATTCCAAAAACATTTTTAGAATATTCTACCAATTCAGGCTTGTTCTTGAGCAACGGAGAAACCGCACAAATCACCGGAGCCATATTTGGTTTGAATTTCAAATAAGGACGCTCAGTATCATCTTCATTATATGCAGAAACAAGCAAAGCCAATATTGCACGATCAAGTCCAAAAGAAGGCTCGATAACATGAGGTACTATTTTAGTAGCATTTTCTTCATCGATATATTCTATCTTATGAACTCCTAGGTCATAATCAGTCCTATAAGCAAGACCAAAAAGTTCTTTACGTCCAAAAGGATAATCAAATTCAAAGTCTACGGTTTTTTTAGAATAAAAAGCTCTATCTTCGTCGGATACAGAAAGCTCTGAGACTTTACTCATATCGAGACCTATCTCCTCCATCCATTCATTCATCTCATCTTTGAAATAATCAAAATATTGCTCCCAACTCTCTTCTCGTACAAAATATTCTATTTCCATTTGTTCGAATTCTCTTTGACGAAATATAAAATCTCTCGGTGTGATTTCATTCCTAAAAGCTTTACCAATCTGAGCCATACCGAAAGGTAATTTCGGGTGAAAAGAATCCACGATATTTTTAAAATTCACGAACATACCTTGAGCTGTTTCTGGACGTAGATACGATACAGCAGAAGAGTCTTCACTCGCCCCAACACGAGTCTGAAACATCATGTTGAATTGCTTTGGAGTAGTTAATTTACCTTTTTTACAAGATCCACAATTCTCTAAATCTTCTATTTGGTCAGCGCGGAATTTCTTCTTGCAGTCAGAACATTCCACCATAGGATCAGCAAAATTCGCTACGTGTCCAGTCGCCGCCCAGACTTCTTGGCGCATTAAAATAGCAGCATCAACTCCATACATATCTGTGCGAGATTCTACGAATTTCTTCCACCAAGAATTTTTAACATTATTCTTAAGGGCTACTCCAAAATGACCAAAGTCAAAAGTCCCCGCTAGCCCTCCGTATATTTCAGATCCTGGATAGATAAAACCTCTTCTCTTAGCGAGACTCACTATCTTTTCCATCAATTCATTTTCATTATATTCTTTATTCATTATATTTTTATTTAATTAATTATTCTACTATACGTCCAGCAATCTGAAGACTTGCTTTAGTTAGATTTATATCAACATTAGCAAAATCATCATGTCCCGTCAAAGTTGCTTGATTTACTAGAACTGGAGATAAACCAACTTCAGAAAGTGAAGGGGTATATGAGACCTGAAATGAAGCCTCTCTTAATGAGCTAATAATACCTGCACCTCGAGTAAGATTACCTACATTCCACACAACCTCTCTAGTTGAAGAATTAAAAGTTATATCTTCATTTTTTGGGAAAATCAAATTTTTAAAATTAACACGTGGAGGCAAAGTAGCTACAACTTTAACTTTGGAAACATTGTTTGCTGTATTAGCAATACTCCAAGTTACAGTATAAGTAGTTTCTTTTTCTGCTTTGGGGGGTAAAGGACCAGTATTAACAAAAGGAGCTTTACTGTATTCTAGTTTTGACAACATGGAAACATCAGAAACAATTTTTATTGTTTTTACTTCTACTGACTCTACAGTTCTTAAGGTATTACCGCCTGTAGCTTGTTTCCCTGAAATAGAAATTTCTATATTCATAATAGGATCTACTAAAAGATTACCAGTTGTTGGTGAAAATACAGAAAATGGTTCTAAAGAAAAACCAACTATACCACCATCAAAAGGTTTCACAACTGCAAAATTTTCTTCGTTGTTTTTATCCCAAATGATACTAGTGTTGTTTGAATCATAAAAACCTTTTTCTATATCTATCTTTTTCCAATCAAAAGCATTACCTGAGAATCGTGCTTTAATTTCAAGATCATTTATCTGCGTATCTAAATTATTTACCCATCTTATACTACCCACTATCGCCTTTTTTGTATCTACAGAATATTCTCTCTTATAATCAGCATTTACAAAAAGTTTCGCTTCGATAAAAGGTTTTTTAATCAAGATGTTATGAGCTAATGAATTAAACACCACAGCTACTTCCCCTTTATCACCTTTTTGTTCTGGTCCAGTAAACACATGGAAAATTTTAGATTCTCCATCATAAACATCTACCATTTGCCCTTTTATGACTATCTCTCGTTCTGCTCCGGCTGGTAGGTCGCCTAGATTCCATACATTATTCCCTACTGAAGGAGAAGGCTCTGCGGAGGCAAATTCAAAACCAAAAGGATAATCTAATTTTAAAACTAAATCCGAAGATGGCTTGGTGTCATTTAAAGTCGCTTTAACTATGATTGTTAAATCTTGATTAGGGGTTATTTCTGTAGGTGCATCTACAGATAAGTTTATCGGAGTAGAATTTATTGTTACTTTATATAATTTGTCTTTTACAAAGATAGCGTTTGATCCTTCTAATCTGTATTCCAGGGATATCTTTATTTCATGGATAGACCCTCTCTCTCCAAATAAAACTACTTTCATATTTTCATTCTTGATACTACCAGCTGGAATTACACCCAAAGATTGTCGAAGTCTTTCTATATCTCCCGTACTATTTAAAGTAGAACCTTTTGGATATTCTATAACCAGATCCGCCAACTCTAAAGCAGCACTATTCTTATTTGTAATTTCTATGATCAAAGGTAATTCTTCTCCTCCACCGGTAAAGGTATTCCCGAGGACGGCGATTTCAATATTTTCATTAGAGACGTCATTTTTCCCCACAAAAAAAGTAAAAAATAAATATCCTAAGGTGCATATAAAAAAGATAATTGAGAAAATAAAAAAGTTCTTAAAAAAAGGATTCCTATTAATATTTTTACTTTTGTCGTCCCCTAAATCTTTATGATCCCAATTCTCAGGTACTTTATCTTTCTTGAAAAAGACAAAGCCTTCTCGGTCTTCAATACGAGTTTCATAGCTACGACTAAAAAGCTTCCTTTTCATTTCTTCTACTTTTTCTAAGCCATTATTATTATCTTCTAACATAAAATAATTATATCATATTTAAAGTTGTGTCTCGCGCAAAGCTTTATTAATTTCATTCAATACAGCCCCTTTATTCTTTGAGATCTTGTCTATTAGTCCATTTTCAAAGGGAGATTTAATAAGTTCAGAGAAAATCTCCTCTCCGTTTATATATCCTAGATTGTGAAGCATGCGCAAGACTATGACTATTTCTATATTCTGCAATTCTTTTTGATTAAGATTTTTCTCTAATATAAAAAGCCCATCCAGAATACCCATAAAAAGATTTTCATTCTTTTCTTGTTCTGGTAAAAGTCTTATTAATAACTTAGATAGATTTACAATGATTTTTAATTTATAAGTCTCTTTATGAAAATTTTCCAAAAGATTAGTCTTAGAAGCACTAGTAATACGCCAAATATTTTTTCTTTGAATTAAATCAAGTTTGATATAAGAATAATCAGACAAAACATAACGAAGTTTCGAGGCTAGTTTGCGTACACCTTCGGCCTCAGCATATACGAGTCCTAAATCACGAGTGAAAATATGATAATACTTCCCGGCTTCCTTGAAATTCCGACTTCCTAATATTATTCCTTCTGTGTGATATATGTGATGCATTTATAAACTTATTTTACCATAAATCCCTTTAATTCTTCGAGTATTGGAGCTATTGCTTCATCATTGATATCTTCTGGTTTAATTTTACAATTTGCAAAAATTTGATTTTCTATTTCTCTACCACAATCAAATAAAGTTTCGAAACTTTCTTTAGTATCCAAAAATTTAGTATTTGCATAACGCCTTTTTACGTCACTCATTCGTTCATGGTAAGATAAAATTCCATAAGGACCTACTCTTACATCAGCGTAATTAACTATCTTTTTTTCAAATTCGTCAGATTCTAAAGCTTGATTACAAAATTCACCATGATCTCCAAATTCTTCTAAAAGTTTTATAATTTCTTCTGAAACTCCTATTTCTTTAGCAATGATTGAGGTAGCTTTATGTTCATTGTATCCATACTTGGCAAAGTATTCATTTTGAATATTTTGCCAATATTCCAAACCAAGAGGTTTAACAAATTCAGGAAAAACTTCTAATTTAAATTTTATAATATTACCCATATCATGAAGCAATGCTGCCGTGATAATTTTATTTTTATCTAAAATAATCGTATTCTCTAAATTTTCTAAAATCATCTTAACTACACTAGCCACACGCAATTGATGCAAAGCTAAATTAGGCATTATTTTATATTGTTCGTAAATCTCTAAAATATTTCGCATTTATTTTTGTATTTTAATTTTAAATACTAATTCTCCTACTTTTACTTCGGCTCCTTCATTTTGAGCAAAAGAAATCTCACGAATACCTGCAACTTTTTTGAAATCATCTTCAAATTTCTTTACTATATTTTCTCCAGCATTATCTGTCTCAATAAAAAGAGTTATCATACCGCTAGGTATTAATCCTTCTTTTTTACGAGAATCTTGAACAGAACGCAAGAATTCCCGATACAATCCTTCTTCTTTTAATTCTTCTGTCATAACAACGTCTAAACTCAAATCTTCTCCAAATAGTATTTCTTTTACATTTAATTCGTCTTTAATAATTTCTAAATATTCATCATTCAAATCTTTATTTGAAATTGTAAAAGAAGCCAAAGGTTGACGAACAGGTAGATTATTTTTCTGACGCATTTGCAAACCAGTAGAAACCAAGTCTCTAACTATTTGCATATTCTCTAGAACTAGAGCACCAGAAGCTCCAACATTATAAGTAGGCCACTCTACCAAATGCACACTTTCAACATCTGTATCATTTTTTAGCTTTAGCCAAATATCTTCAGAAGCAAAAGGAGTAAATGGAGCCATGATTTTTACCAAATTTTTCAACACAAAATACAAAGTTTGTTTTGCCTCTACATCTCCGTCTTTGATTCTATCTCTGTTGCGACGCAAATACCAAGTAGATAAATCTCCAATAAAATCTCGCAATGCACGAGCTGGTTCTAAGACTTTATAATTATCTAACTCTAAAGTTGAGAGTTCTATTAATCCACTTAACTTCGCTAAAATCCATTGATCTAAAATATTTGAACTTTGAATAAATTCATTCTTCTCTAAATCACGATCTCTATAAAGTTCATAAAAAGCGAGCACGTTATACAAAAGTCCGAAAACCTGACTATGTAAAATAGTTACAGTTTTCTCATCAAAGTTTTTACTCTCGCCTGGTTGATTCACCGAATACATCCAAAGACGTAAAGTATCAACTCCATATTTCTCTATCATAGAAAAAGGTTCAACGATATTGCCTTGTGACTTACTCATCTTTTTACCTTTAGCGTCGAGTAAATGCCCGAGACAAATCACATTTTTATAAGCCTTACCCCGACCCATCAAAGTCCCTACTGCGTGTAAAGTATAGAACCATCCTCTCGTCTGATCGATAGCTTCTGAGATAAAGTCTGCGG
Source organism: uncultured Candidatus Saccharibacteria bacterium (assembly GCA_964385945.1). GTDB lineage: Bacteria > Patescibacteriota > Minisyncoccia > Phycocordibacterales > UBA9973 > UBA9973. The sequence continues at coordinate 17,805 of CAYLQJ010000005.1, read as the reverse complement.
GGTATAAAATTTCTTTATCTTCAAAAGGATAGTGATCTTGAGCGAAAGGCATAGCTCCCGAATCAAACCACACATCCATCACGTCTTTAATTCTCGTATATACTTTACCCTCGCGCTCCAATACTACCTCGTCTATATAAGGGCGATGCAAATCTAAGACAAAATTCTCATCATGAGGATATTTGAAGAAAGACAATTCGTTCCATTCTGAATTTGCTAGATAATGAAAGTCCTTCTTTGCATTAATAATCTCTAGTGTACTCTCTACGTTTAGCATTTCGGATCCACAAGACATAAGCCAAGCCGGACCTCCATGAGTCACTATAAGTATATTTTTATCTTGATATTTCTCCTCTATATCAAAAAGGAAATTCATAGCTCGAGTTTGCACGTCTTTATAGGATTCATCTCCTTCATTCTTCTTATCAAAATTCTCTAAAGTCTTCGGAAAATCTTTGTGATATTCATCCCAGTTTTTTCCTTCATAAGAGAGCACTTGCATTTCTCCGAGACGAGCATCAGTCAATATATCTTCTTCTTTAAGATTTAATAGAGGAGCTATGATTTTTGAAGTCTCAAGAGTTCGATAATACGGAGAAGAAATAATCAAATCAATATTTTTATCTTTTAAAGATTCGGCAGACAAAATAGTCTCCTCTTTACCTAAATCAGTCAGATGACTTCCTTTTTCTATTTTTGTACTAACTAGATTCTTGGTATTATTTTGTGTTTGACCGTGACGCATTACAAAATATTTATTATTACTCTTTTTTGTATATTTCTTTAAGGTCTCAATACTATCTACCACTAAAGTCTCTTTATCTTCTGAGACCCAAATAGGTAAAGGAGTTCCCCAATATCTCTCGCGAGAAATAGCCCAGTCTTTAATACCTGCGAGCCATTCTCCGAAACGCCCTTCGCGGGTGTGATCTGGTTCCCAATTAATATCTTTATTTTCTTGTATCATTCTCTCTTTGATCACAGAGTCAGACATACGGATGTACCAAGAATCCCGCGCATAATAAATAAGTGCAGTTTTACAACGCCAACAATGAGGATAAGAGTGTTCATAAAGTTCTTTGTGGAAGAATAAATTTTTCTCTTGTAAATATTTAATAATATCTACGTCGAGAGTCGGCTTCCCTACCTCATCTTTTTCTTTCACAAAACGACCACTCAAGAAATCCGTACCTGGTATGAATTTACCTTCGAGATTCACGAGGTGATGTTTTGGTAAGCCTATCTCAGTACCTAAAGTAAAGTCATCTGCTCCATACATAACAGCCGTATGCACTACTCCAGTACCGTCTTCTGTAGTCACAAAATCTGCTCCGTAAACCTTGAAAGCTTTTTCTAGTTTGGGCTTTTCACTCTCTGAGATTGTAGTTTCTAAATAAGGGAAAAGCGGTTCGTATTCTAGACCAACAAGTTCAGAGCCTTTAAATTCAGAAACAAATTCAATCTCTGAAGTAAATTTTTCTTTTATTTTATTAAATAATTCTTTAGCAAAAATATATTTATTTCCGCAATCTAAAGCAACAACTTTTACATAATCAATATCTTTCCCTACTGCTAGAGCGACGTTCCCAGGTAAAGTCCAAGGAGTGGTAGTCCAAGCAAGAATGAAAGTTTCCTCGACTGTATGCTTTTCCTGAATGTCTGGTTGAGGCGAAGACGACCCGAGGACTTCAGGAAAAGTATCAGGCGAGGAAACTACGCGAAACTTCACATAAAGAGACAAATCCTTAACGTCTTCATACCCTTGAGCTAATTCATGAGAAGACAAAGTCGTCCCACAACGTGGACACCAAGGCACAACTTTATAATCTTTATAAATTAATTTTTGCTCATTTATTTTCCCAACGACATTCCAAACTGATTCAATATAATTATTCTCATAAGTCACATAGGGATTCTCTTGATCTACCCAATACCCGATACGCTTTGTAAAAGTATTCCAAAATTCTAAATACTCCCAAACACTTTTTTTACATTCACTATTAAACTTGGCGATGCCGTATTCTTCAATAGCTTTTTTAGAATTTAATCCGAGTTTCTTCTCTACTTGAAGTTCTACCGGTAATCCGTGAGTGTCCCAACCTCCTTTACGACGCACATGAAAACCTCGCATAGTTTTGTAGCGAGGAATTACGTCTTTAAAAGCTCGAGCTTCGAGGTGATGAATTCCAGGTTTACCGTTGGCAGTAGGAGGACCTTCGTAAAATACGAATTCTTTTTCTCCTTCCCTACTTTGCATAGACTTTTGAAAGATTTGATTCTGCTCCCAGAATTCTAAAACCTTTTCTTCTCGCATTGCACTTTCACTTTTTTGATTTTTATTTTCTTCCATAATTTTTAAAAATAGTTAATAAAAAAACTCGTCCTCAAATTACAACATAAAGTTATAATTCAAGGACGAGTTTCTACCCGTGGTACCACCTTGGTTTTTACCTGCCTTAAGCAGGGCTTCTCATTTATGGGTTCTACGCTTTTTACAAAGTTTCTTCCCTGGCTTGCCCTATTAGTCGAGACTACGGAGCGAAAGGGTGATTGCCCTTTCATAGCTTATCTTCATAATAACAGAATTTAGATTTTTGTAAAATAAAAACCCTGGCAAACTTACGTTCGACAGGGCTAGAAATGTATTAGGTTATAGATTAATCCGCAACAAACAAGGGACCGGTTATATGTTCGCTACCTCCTCCATATTTTCAACATACGATTTGAAAAAGTTCTATTTCTTCCTTTAAGATACAATTCTAGTAAAAGAATATTGCAAGACAGCACAAATGTCAAACTACATTCTCTCTGGACTTTCAATACCCAATAAATAAAGTCCGTTTTGCATAACACGAGTGAAAGCTTTCGTGAGGGCGAGTTTGTATGGAGACTCAGAATCCTCAATATTCACTATTTGATTATTGCCATAGAAATTATTAAAGTTATGAGCGAGCTCTATTAGATAATGAGTTATATAATGCGGAGCGTATTCGTCTTGAGCACGAGAGACAATTTCTGGGAATTTATATAATATTTTTTCTATTTCTAAAATCTCTTGTTTGTCTGTAGAAGTAGCCTCTTTGATATTTTCTCTTTTAGCTTTTTCTAAAATAGAGTTAGCGCGAGCAAAAGAATATTGTAAATACGGACCAGAATCCCCTTCGAAAGAAATAGACTTCTCAAAATCATAAATAATATCTCCCCCGATAGCTTGACGCAAAATAGAAAACTTCAAAGCTCCTACTCCGACAGAATTCGCAACTTTTTGCTTCTCGTAATTATCCCAATCTCTATCTTTTACTTTTTCTAGGATAGAATCTGATACGTCTTTGATCAAAGATTCTCCAGTGATGATATTCCCTTTTCTAGAACTCATCTTACCAGTAGTAAACCTCAGCATACCGTGAGTAATATGCTTCATGCAGGATTCGTATTCTGGATGAATTAGTGATATAGCTTTAGCAACGACACGCATATATTCCCCTTGTTCGATAGCTGTGATGACGATAGAAGTATCTGGATTTTCTTTTTCAAATTTGGTCACAGTGAGTCCTATCTCTTTGGTTTCATAAGTAGGTAAACCTTCACTATTTATAAATACACGAGTATGAAGTTTCGGATCATGTTTTTCTCCATGAAATACTATCGCTCCATTAGACTCTTCGAAAACTTTCGCTCCGTTCTCGCCTAAATTCTTATTAACTATCTCGCGACCACGCTCTGCCATCTCACTCTCAAAGAAATAATGTTTAAACTTTGTGCCCAAGACTTTATAAATAGTTTCAAAAGCTTCAAGGGTGACAACACGTCCCCAAAGATAAATCTCATTTATTTTCTCATCTGACTTTTCATAAATTTCTTTATTAAGTTTATTTACTTCTTTTTTAATTTCTTCATCTTCTTCGTATAAATTTGAAGCAAAAGAATAACACTCTCCTATATATTCGGCTTGTTCGTTTACAGACTTAGATGCGTCCGGCATACCTTTTTGCAAGATTCCATAGATTGCTTTAGCTACGTGAAGCCCGACGTCACCTTGATAGTTGGCACGGATTGTCTCAGCTCCAGAGTATTCTACGAGACGAGATAGAGATTCCCCTATCGCATTACTCATCAAATGCCCAATATGAAAAGGCTTGAAAGGATTCGGGTCGGTATATTCCACCATTATTATCTCGCCGTCTTTTGAATTATTTTTACCAAATTTTTCATCTTCAAGAATTTCATTTAAAGAATTAATAAAGAATTTCTTAGACAAATAGAAATTAATAAATCCAGGACCTGCAACTTCTATCTTTTCTATTTCTTCTATTTTTAGTTCTTCTAGTTTTTCTTTTAATTTATTCGCTGCTTGAATAGGAGCATCTTTAGGTGTGCCTACAATAGGAATAGCAGCATTTGGAAATTCCTTTTTTTGCTTTCTTAAGGTTCCTAAATAAGTTTGTATGATACTCATAGCTGGGAAATAAAATTCACCATTCCTACTGTCATCAGTATTTTTAACAATGACTTTTTCAAGTACACCTTCTTGATTCCACTCTAATGAAACTAAAGACTCTTTTATTAAATTTTCTAACTTTGTTTTTATGTTCATGTTATTTATGTCCTGTTGTACCAAAACCTCCTCGGTCCGTAGCTTCCATATTATCTACTTCTTCCCATTCTCCGATATCAACTCTCACAAAAGCTCCTTGACCTATGCGTTCCCCTTTCTCGACGACTACGTCACTATCGGTAATATTATAAACTTGGAGCAATATCTCATCAGCCTCCCCACAATAATCAGTATCAATATATCCTGTACTTACAAGTAAGCCTTTATTCTTTAAAGTACTTGAGCGGTCTTTGATTTGAAGCATGTATCCTTTAGGGATAGCTATTATGACGTTAGTCGGTAATCTCTCTAATGTCTTAGGTTTTATAGCTGCATCAAGTCTAGAATATAAATCAAAAGCCACAGCCCCAGAAGTCTTATACTCAGGCATAGGTAAACTTTTATCGATTCTTTTGATCTTAACTTTCATACCTCTACAATAACATAAATTAGGTTTTAAATTAAATTCATACCAAGAATATTTTTCACGACTTGCTTAGGTGATAAATTAGTATTATCAATTTCGATGTTATTTTTAACAGGAGCAAGAGTATTCCAATCAAACTTTTGTTTAATAATTCTTTTCATTGTATTTATATCTGTAAGTTTATTAAGTTTTTTTCTTGAGCGACTTGAAACTCTTTGAAGTAAAACCTTATTAGAAGTTTTTAATTTAACAAAGTAGATTTTTCCACCAGCTTTTTCTATAATTGACTCAACTTTTTTAACAAAAGCCTTGTCTGTTAAACCAGTAAGAGAAACATAATTATTAGAGTATGCATGAGTGGTAACAGTATTTAATTTACCTTTTGCGATTTCTTCAAATACTGTGAGCCTAAGTCTTTCAATAATACGGTGCAATTCTATTGTATCTCTTTGAAAAAGCTCTCTACCCAAATTATAAGTATGATGATTGTGAAAAAATTTAAACCCTGTTTGTTTATGAAATTCTTTCGCAACAGTATATTTACCAACAGCAAATGGACCATAAAAAACAAAAACTTTGAATTTTGGACTCTTTATTTTCATACCTCTACAATAGCATAAATTATTTGAAAATTGGATTGAAAACAGGTTTAAGTTCTTCTAGTTTAGAATAAGTTATAGTTTCGAGTTTTTTATTGCCTTTAAGCATAGAGGAAAGTCTTTTCCCTTCTTCCTCCCTATAAAGCAAAATTATTTTTTTGTTTAAAGACTCTGCATAAGCTATCTCGTACCCCACCCCTAGAGAATTCGTCGTAACTTCAGCAATTACTATATCCGACTCACGAATCCAATTAGTATCTTTCAAATATATTTCTTCGTCAGTCATATTCGCCTGACCGTAACTTGATAGTTCTTTGTTCCCTACGTGCTCAGTTAAAACTTCTCCGTAATTTTTTAAAATATTAATTATCTCAAGATATAAATCCTGATCTTCCCTTCCTCCTCTTATCGAACCTGCAAAATAGATTTTCATAAATTAATTTTTTGATAAATTTCTTTAATAATATTCATTGAGCTTCCAAAACTAGGCACAAAATCTTCGGGTTTTTTAATCCACCAATCTTCTAAATCTGAAATAGAAATCCATTTTATTTCAGAAACTTCCTCTTCTTGTAAAATTAAATCTCTCTCTTCCGAATTGACAACAACATAATAAACTCCTGTAAATCGACGAGCATTATGAGTTTCATAAAACATTTTTGTATAAAAAATTGGTTTTATATCTTTTAAACCTAATTCTTCTTCTGCTTCTTTTACTACAGTGACGTCGTAATCATTGCCTTTATCAACTGTTCCCGCAACAGAAGGTCCCCATTTATCAGGATCAATAATTTTAGTAGATTGTCTTTTTGCAATCAGGATTTCAAGATTTTCATTAAAGACATGTAGCGCAATAATACGACGAATATCTTCTCTGGTAGCTTCTTCTCTTTCTTTATATGCTATTATTTCATCTTGTTCATTTACTATTGGGATTTTCATTATTTTAAATTTTCAACTTAATATTAAAAGAAACAGTTAACGACTCTTTTGGTTTTATTATTGTTGGCTCTAGTATTATACCTCCTTTATCATGCATCACGGGTTCTATACACACAAAGTCTTTATCTGGCATAGACCAAACCCAAATCTTTTTATACTCTTTATCTATCGTGAATATTAAAGTTCCAAGTTCTGGAATATTAACTTCCAAAGGTATATTTGGATTATCTATACATACATATTCCCCATTAGCCCATTTTTCTATATTTTCTTTTATAAAATCTCCGCCTGGAAAATTAAATTCTATATTTTGTTTTTGCTCATTGGCAACTTTAAAATAAGGATGCAATCCACTAGAGACGGCCATGTCTTTATCCTCATTTAAATTATCTATGATTTTTGTAATTGTAAAAGAATTAGCATTTTCAAATTTCCCTTCTAAAGTAAACTTGAAATCATTCATATACATGGATTTTGTATTTTCGTCTGAACTTAAAACTTCTCGAAATCCATCTATGTTTTTTTCTCCAACCCACTTAGAATCATGAGCAAAACCATGTTGCTTTAAATTAGCATATTCTTCTGTCTTTATCTCATCTGGGATTGGCCCGGCATTCGGGAATAAAATCGGTATGCCTCCTTTCACACTTGAATTTAAATTATTAAAAGTTTCTTCGTCTAAGTATAGTATTTCTTTTCCATCTAATTTTAAAGAAGTTATAATTCCTCCTCTTTCTGGAGCAAAAGAAACCTCTCCACCCTCTGGATTATTCACCTTTTCTATTCTTATAGAATTGCCTAAATTTTTAATTGATTCCATTTATTTCAAAACCTTCTTAACTTCTAATAAGACTTTTTCATGAATAACTTCACGAGACAATATACCTTTTTTATCGGCGCAATCTATCTTTGTAAAATTAGGAATTGTTTTAGAAAGCCACAAAGCACTTGCCCGAGAATTCTTTTGAAAATCTGTATCAACTTCATGCACATCTTTTTTATTCCCCACATAATTCCTCTGCGAAGTTTTATTCCGCTCTTTCATCATTTTGAGAGATATGTCGAGAGGAACAGAAAGATAAAGTACAATATCCGGTCGAGGAATTTTGAATACTTTATATTCCATCTCATCTAACCATTTTATAAATTCAGCTCTTTTTTTAACACTTTTTATTTTTCCACCTTGATGGATTTGATTCGCAGATACGTATCTATCTAATACAACCACATACCCTTTATCTAGCCATTCTTTTATCTTTATACTACTCTCCCATCTATCTGCTCCATAAAGTATAGAAACTATTTTCGGATGAACATTTATAAAATTATAATATTGCTCAGTTAGACAGTGACCAATAAAACCTCCAAAAAAATTACTATATTCTGGAAAATGAAGATATTTAACTTTTAAACCATCTTTTGTAAACCTTTTAATTAGCAGATCAATCTGTGTAGATTTCCCTGACCCGTCTGTCCCATCTATGACTATCAACCGTCCTTTCATTTTTTTATTATTTTTCATAAATATCTTTTACAATTCTCTATTAAACTTTTTTAAATAGGCTTTCTTTTTTGATAGACCTTTCCCTAAATCTAAATTATTCCTAGAAGCAAATTCTTGTATTTTTTCTTCTGCATTTTTTACATCTTCTTCTTTATCTACTATAAGCTCAATCTCCCCTACTTGGCATCCAAAGTCTGTCTCATCTATATCAAGATTAAAATCTTCTTTTTTGTATTTCTTTCTTATTGTTCTATATTCTATAGCAGAGATTAAATTTTCATTAATGAATTCTTGCAAACCAGAAGTATCAAAATATTCCTTTATCTTCTCAATATCCTCTATTTCTTCATGGATACCAGAGCCAGATTGTATCTTTAATTCAAAATTTCCATTCCGTTGACGAAAAGCAATATTACCTTTCAAGAATCTATAATCAGAATAGTCATAATAAATATCATGATTAATAACTTCACCTAAAAATTCTGCATCCGTTAAAAGAATCTTTAGATTTTCTTCAGTAGGTATAAACTTTTTTTCAACTTCAATCATGCTAGACAAATCTCTTTGGTATCGGATGCTTTAGTGCTAATTTTTTAATTTCAGCTTTTATTTTATTTTTTACTTTTTTATTATCTTTATTTTTTAGAGTTTCTATCATAAGCTCGGCGACTCTTTTACAATCAATCTCTTTAAACCCTCTTGTAGTAATAGCAGGAGTACCGAAACGAATTCCGGACGGGTCGAGAGGTTTCCTCGTATCCCCCGCAATAGAATTCATATTTAAAGTTATATTAACTTCGTCCAGCATGGTCTGCGCCTCTTTACCAGTAACTCCTAGAGATCCGTACACGTCAGCCAGTATCAAATGATTCTCTGTCCCTCCAGCTATCATACGAATATTATTTTTCTTAAAAACTTCAGCCATAGCTTTGGCATTCATTAATACTTGTTTGGCATAGATTTTAAACTTTGGACTAAGCGCTTCTCCGAAAGCGACAGCTTTCGCAGCGATAGTATGCATATGCGGTCCACCTTGAATCCCAGGGAAAATAGCTTTATCTATTTTTTTCGCAAGCTCTTCGTTCTCACGAGTTAAAATAATTCCTCCTCTTGGACCTCTTAGAGTTTTATGAGTTGTACTTGTGATAATATCAAAACCGTCTAAGAAAGGATTCCTTAAGGCTCCTCCAGCAATGAGTCCTGCAATATGCGCCATATCAGCTACAGTTATCGCTCCGACTTCACGTGCAATGTCGACGAACTTTTTATAATTTAAATTTTTAGGATAAGCTGAAAATCCAGCGAGGATTATTTTCGGTTTATACTCGAGAGCCATCTTACGCAAATCTTCATAATCTATCTCCCCGGTATCAGGATTGCTCATTTTATAAGTTACGAATTTATAGATTTTAGCCGGCAAGGTCATCGGGTGCCCGTGAGTTAAATGCCCTCCATGAGAGAGATCCATACCGAGCACAGTATCGCCCGGAGACAAAATAGCAGAATAGACAGCCAAGTTTGCCGGAGCTCCAGAGTGAGCCTGCACGTTCGCATATTTACATTTAAATAACTTCTTGATCCTCTCTATAGCTAGAGTCTCTACCGCATCGGTGTATTCTTGTCCGCCGTAATATCTGCGCCCTGGATAACCTTCAGAATATTTATTAGTAAAGATAGAGCCGTTAGCAATCAACACATCCTCTGATACGTAATTCTCAGAAGGTATTAATTCTAAACCCTCAGACTGTCTTTTAGCTTCTAGTTTAATAAGTTGTGCTACTTTTTTATCTTGCATTTTTGTACTTTCTGTTTTTAGTTAATAATAAATAAATTCTTTTCCTAAAATTTTCTGGCGCCCCAGCCAAACCCACCCGCAGGCGAAAATTTTGAAAAAGAATTTATTTTTGCTTGCATTCTTTTATTCTATCACAGGTAAATACTATTGTCCCTAAAGTATCCGTCCGCAAGATTTCCACCCCAAAACTCTCTAAAATAGATAGGATTTCTTTATGAGGATGACCATAACTATTACCTTTCCCGCTCGAGATGACGGCGTACTTAGGTCTTACTTTCTCTAGGAATTCTTTACTCGTAGAAGTCCGGGATCCGTGATGACCTATTTTTAAAATATCACTTCTTAAATACTCTTCATTATAATCCCCTAAAACGATCTCTTCGGTTCTCACCGTAGCGTCCCCGGTCAACATAACTGTAGACTCTCCATACACGAGTCGAGCGATAACAGAACCGTCATTATTATCCCAAATAGACACATCTCGGTCAGGAAATAAAATCTCAATATATGCTCCCCCACCAATATCTATCCGGGTACCGGCACGCGCTAGAATTCTATTTGTATTTTTTCTTTTGATTTCTTTTTCAATACTTTTATAAATAGTAGAATCATTATAAGTCCCCGGCTCGAGCAGGACATCAACTTTATAATTTTTCAAAATATCTAAAAATCCTCCAATATGATCTAGGTCTGGATTCGTAATGATTAGCATATCTATACTCTTGTCATAAAAAGGTATTAACTTTGAAAGTTCACTCAAAGTTTTCTTGTCGCGACCGCCGTCTATCAAGATCTGCATACCTGTAGGAGATTCAATAAAAAGAGAATCCCCTTGCCCCACATCAAGCATGGCAAAAGTAAGATTCTCGTCTCTTTTAATAGAAGTTAAATAAAAAAGAAATAATACAAAAAACAACAAGAACAGAAATAAATAGAATAGACCATATTTTTGGAAGCTCTCTTTCATGTTATAATATTAACATATGAAACAATTTCAAGAACATAAATGGACTATAGGAGAATTAAAAGGCATAAATGCTAAAAACATAGAGGAACATCTAAAGCTTTACTCTGGTTACGTAAAAAACACAAATGGTATTTTAGAAAAAATTAAAGAATACAGAGGTTATGTAGCGGAAGACTCTTTTGCCCCATACGTTATCAACGAACTATATCGTAGATTTTCTTTCGAATATAACGGTATGAAAAACCATGAGATATATTTCGACTCTTTAGAAGGTGGAGGTATAGCCTTAAATAATGAAAGTACATTGTATCAGAAAATAATTAAAGACTTTGATAGTTATGAAAAATTCTTGGAAGATTTTAAGACTCTGGCATTAACGAGAGGTATCGGCTGGGCATCTCTTTGGTATGATAAAGATAGAGATATCCTTATGACTTCTTGGATAGACGAGCAACATTTAGGTCAACTCAATAATACAACCATGATACTCGGTATCGATATGTGGGAACATGCGTATGTATACGACTACCCTACAAGTGAGAAAAAAAAATACATAGAAGCTTTTTTTGAAAACTTAAACTGGAGTAAAATTGAAAATAATTTCACTAACGCTGTAAAATAAATAGGTATAGAAAGTTTGAAGCCCAGAAATCACGAAGTGATTTCTGGGCTTTGTATTTGAACAGATACATCGATAGGTAGAGCATTCTCTCCTCCGAAAAATTCTTCATTCTCTTTCGAAAGAGAATTTAAATTTTTGTTAACTTTTCTTAATTCTTTATTTTCTTTTTGTTGTTCAAGCAAAAAAACAAAGAAATTAATAAATCTTTTAAATAAATTTTTCATGGGTAAAAATTTTATTTTTTTGAATAACATTATTCTAAATACAGAATAACACACTTTTAAGCAAAAAGCAAATAAAAAAACCTGAATTACATAAATAAGACAGGTCTTGATGGTGTGTACTTCTCGGATCAAATACACGAGGTTCTTATATTTTTGAGGACGCCTTAGGTGCATAAGACGCCCTCTTTCATACGGGTACGTATGGTATATTTTAAATCCTTTTTTTGACTTAAAGCCAAAAAAGGAGGAACAATTCAAACTACTAAATATATAGTATCACACTTTAAAATAAAAGTCAAGATATACCCTCTTTAAAGAATTTGACTATAATTTTACCAAAAATATGCTTTATAAAACATAGGTATATTAGAATTGTGAGAACCAGAGGAAAATTCTGAATATTAAAAGACGCAAAAGGAAACAAGGCAAAAAGCTGGATTATATAAAGTTCATAATGAAGCAAATAATATGCCACATAGCTAAAAGGCAAAGCCAATATCATAGAAAAGAAACTCAAGAATCCAGTCAAAAATCCAAATAGCATAGTAATAGGTATCAAAGGTAAGACTAATATATTCGTAGGCAGAGCTACAATAGAGAGATTCCCCATTTTATATAAAACAAAAGGCAGTACAAATAAATACGCCGACGTAGTCACCGCAACAATATCTCGCAATCCAAAACGCTCGGTAACCCAAGTGAAATATTTCTCTATTCTCGGCGTAAAGAATATCACCGCCACAGTCGCAATAAAAGATAATTGAAAAGATACATCAAAATAAAGCACATACGGATTAAGCAGTATCATAAATATCCCCGCGAGGATCAGTCCCCTTAATACATCATAATTTCTCCCTGTAGCCCGAGCGATCAAAACCAAGATAGCCATGATTCCCGCCCGAACAGAAGTCGAAGCTCCTCCAGTCATAAGTACAAAAAGTATGATAGATATTATTCCTCCATAAATAGCTAAAGCCTGAGGCAAGAAATATAAAACCTTCATGAACCATTCGGCGATTATAGTGACGTTGTACCCCGAGAGAGCTACGATATGTATCGTCCCAGTCTTAATAAAATCCTCTCTTAAAGAATCTGGGAAACTTGATCTCTCCCCTAGTATCAGTCCGTTCATGAGAGTCGATTCATAAGGTGGAATATTCAAATTAATCTTATCCACAAAAGCATTTTTGATTTTAAATAAAAAGCTTTTCAAAAAGTTACCATTATTCTCAGAGATTTTCTCTATCCCAGCATCTTTGACTAAATACAAGATACCGTCTTTTTTGAGGTAATTAATATAATCAAATTCTTTGCCGTTATCCGTAGTGAAATTCTCGGGTTTTTCGAGCTTGCCCGAGAAGACGACTTCATCACCGTATTTAAAATCCTGCCCTAAATCTGTAGACACTAATACGTTCGCCTTGTCTTCTTGTTCCTCCACTTTTACGACTAGTCGCAGACCCGCTTCCCTCTCTTCTATATCGTCTATTATTACTCCGGTAAGAGATACATCCCGTTCTACCTGTCGTTCCAAGAATACGGGTGCGGGTTGATTGTTAAAATAATTAAAATAAAATATTCCAAAACTTAGGAATAAAATAAAAAATGAGGCAATCATGCCCCATTTGTTACGACTCACAATATAGAAAAATATAACAGAGATCAGAGACAGAAAAGCTAGAAGAATATTCCAATAAAAATCTATCTCGAAACCCGAACCTAAAAAGACTCCAAGAATGAAACCAAAACTTATAGAATAAAATATTCTATTTTGCATAATTGTTTAAATATCTTTTTTTAATTCGATTTTTATCTCATCTGCAAAACTCGTCGCGATCTCATCTACCCTATCGTTATGCTCATGCCCGCTATGACCTTTCACATATTCCCATTCTGGACCGTATTCTTTATTTAAAATATATAATTCTTCCCAAAGTTCACGATTGAGGACTGGCTTCTTGGCGGCGTTCTTCCAACCATTTTTAATCCAATTTGGTATCCATTCAGTAATCCCTAATATCACGTATTTAGAATCTGAAAAGATTTTCACTTCACCTTTTATTTTATGTGTCGCTAAATATTCCAAAGCTTTTATCGGCGCGGTTAATTCCATTTGATTATTGGTACCATGAGATTTTCTGCCACCCAATTCTGTCATCTTCTTATCCATCATGATAATACTCCCCCAACCCGAAGGTCCCGGATTCCCCCGTGCCGCCCCATCTGAATAAATTGTAATTTTTTGCATAGATGTATTATAGCAAAATAAATAGTCTAATAAATATCTATAATCCGTAAACGTAGTTCTGGACGGCCGCGGAAACGAGATAGGTCGAAGGTGGCTGTTAGATTTACAGATAAACCTTCTTCTATTTTGGTATTAAAAGAGTCTACCGTCGAAAAAAAAGATATCGCTACGACTCCCTTTTTAGTACTATCTGAAAAAGTTATTTCTAAATGCTCCCCCGAACCGTTCTTGCCGAATTTTTTAATTTTATCTATTTTGACCGATTCAAAAAGAAAAACAGGTTTTGGATTAGCGAGTCCAAAAGGTTCCATGCGTTCCAAGTCATTATTATTTTTAATATTCACATCCGAGAAACGTAATTTTAAATCATAAGTAACTTCTACGATATCTCTTTCTTTTTGAACTTCTTTAAAAGATAGAGATAAAGCTTCTTCTAAGAAATGAATCTTCTCATGATGAACGGCGAAACCTCCAGCGAGTTCATGCCCACCAAATTCCAAAAAGTATTCTTTTGCATGAGTCATCAACTCCACAACAGATACAGACCCCGGAGAACGGCAAGAACCTTTGATAACGTCATTCTCGTCTTTACCCCAAACAAAAACAGGTTTGTCATGTTCATCCATTATCTTCCCCGCTACAATACCTAGGACTCCGACTCGCCAACTCGGACTACCCATAACGATAACAGGCAAGTCTTTCAACTCTTCTCTTTTGTCAAAATGACTTTTAACTTCTTTCATTATATGAAGAACTATACTTTTCCTCTCGTCATTAATCTTGGACAAGTGCAAAGCTAGAGCTCCCCCTTCGGTCGTATCGCTAGTAGCCAACAACTCAAAAGCGCGCATAGGACTATCTATACGTGAAGCGGCATTGATACGAGGAGTTATCATAAAGGTGACGTCGTCGGTCGCTAGATATGACTGATTTATTTTCATGAGACTCAATAACTTCTGTAATCCTGGTCGAGGACTTTTACGCAGGACCTTCATACCGAAATACGCTATCGCTCTATTCTCGCCGAGTAACGGCACCATATCGGAGAGAGTCGCAAGACCGGCCATATCGAGTAACCATTTCTCCCAACCCATACTGACTTCGAATTTTTCTCCATATGTTTTTAAAAATCCTTGTACGAGCTTAAACATAACTCCAGACCCACAGAGCCCGCCTGAATCGCTATGCGAAGCATTGCGGGCAGGCATTTTCCCTGGATACCCATCTACTTTAGGATTAAGTATCGCGTAGGCCTCGGGCAAGATTGCATGCGGTATATGGTGATCAGTAATTATCACATCCATACCATAAGAGTTCGCCAAGGCGACTTCTTCTACAGCGGTGATACCGAGGTCGATAGTAATCAAAAGACCAAATCCTTTTTCTTTAAAACTTTCTACGGCGTCAATATTTAATCCATACCCTTCACTATTGCTTTCAGGTATATAGACTTCAAAATTCTGATATTTTATTTTCTTAAATAAATCTGAAAGTATCACAGCTCCAGGAATGCCGTCGCAATCATAGTCCGCGTAGATGACAATCTTTTCATCTTTAGAAATAGCTTCAAAGATACGACTGCAAGCACGCTCCATATCTCGCATCAAGAAAGGGTCTAATAAGTCATTTTCGTAATTAGGATTCAAAAAAGATTCTATTTCATCTTTATTTATCAAGCCTCTTTTATTTAATAATTGGGTTAAAAATTCACTGTGCATATATAAATGCAATTTTAACACATAATGCTATAATATACGCATGAAGGATAATTGTATTTTTTGTAAAATTATACAAGGCAGTGTACCGAGTAATAAAGTCTATGAAGACGAATACTTTTTAGCATTCTTAGATATTAATCCTCTCGGACCCGGACATGTCCAAGTCATACCTAAAAAGCATTTTCGTTATGTTTGGGATATTCCGAGCGAAGAAAATATTCCTGGTAATATCCGAGACTATTTCTCTATTGTTCAAAAAATTGCTCTTGCTCAAAAGAAAGCTTTTAACGCTGATATAATCCGTAGTCAGATATACGGCGAAGAAGTCGAACATGCGCACGTCTGGATCTGGCCTGAGACTCCTGGCAACTCTACAGCCTTTGTAGAAAATAGAGATAAAATACTAAATGCATTAAAATAAAAATCTTCATTAATAATGAAGATTTTTATTTTAATCATTTTATTTCAAAGCCTTAATTCCTGGCAAAGTTCCTTTAGCTAGTAAATCTAGTGTTGCTCCGCCACCAGTAGAAACAAACGTGAATTTCTTTTCTAATTTCATTTTGGAGATTAGGGCTACTGTATCCCCTCCACCAATGATACTAATAGCTTTTGAATTACCTACAATTTTCAGAATCTTTTTAGAAGCCATATCTCCTCCCTTTTCATACATACCTAAAGGCCCGTTCCAAAGGATTAATTTTGCTTTATTGATATATGATTCTAAATTCTTCACAGACTCTACTCCTACGTCTAAGATAATATCATTTTTCAAAACTTCACTAGTCTTTACATTCACTAATTTACCTCCCCTTTCTACGACAACATCAGTCGGTAATATTAATTTTTTATTCTTTAAAAGAGATTTGATATTATAATCAGTTCCATCAACGAGTGACTTGCCTACTTCTAATCCTTTAGCTTTTAGAAAATCATTAAGCAATGCTCCTCCGATAAATACAGAATCCGCAGTATTTAGATATTTCTTAATCAAAGGCATTTTAGTAGAGAACTTGGCTCCACCTAGGATAAAAAGAAAAGGGTGTTTTGGCTTAACAAAAGGCAGACTTAAATTCTTTACTTCTTCTTCAAGCTGAAATCCTGCATACGATGGCAAAAGTTTTGGAATACCTACGATAGACGCATGAGATCTATGAGCGACAGAAAAAGCATCATTTACATAGAAGTCCCCCAAACTTGCGAACTCTTTGGCGAGCGTTTTATCATTATGCTCTTCTCCTTCAAAAATACGCACATTCGGTGAGAATATCACATCTTTCTTAGACATCTTAGAGAGTTTGAAAAATTCTTTAACTACCGGAGTGATATCGCTACTACCGTCTTTACCTAAATGCATCAGAATTAAAACTTTAGCTCCCTTGTCTACTAAATATTTAATAGTAGGGATTCCTTTTTTTATTCTAAAATTATCTACTACCTTCCCCCCTGAAATAGGCACATTGAAATCCACTCTCACGATAACCTTTTTATTTTTTAAATTTTTTAAATTTTTTATGCTTTTCATATTAAATAATATTAATTAAAATCTTCTGTAATTTTAATAATCTCACCAAACTTTTTAGCGTTCAAACTATCTCTCCCAACGAGGAATCCTTGACTATCACCTTCCGCCAAGAAACTATATACATTTTGAGGATTCACAGAGCCTCCATAGATAATACGAAGATTAGAAATATTTTTAGATCCGAATTTATCTGTAAGTATTTTCTTAATCAAGATAGATATCTCTCGGAATTCTACTGGAGTCGCTTGTCGGACGGCGTCTTTGCCTATAGCCCAGACGGGTTCATAAGCCACTATCAGATTATTTAAAGTATTTTTATTCACCCCATTCAAACATTCTTCGAGTTGAGTTTTAATAATATTTAAATACTCATGATTCTCATCCCTTTCTTTTTCTCCGACACATAAAATAGGAGTAATGGTATTCGGTAGGATTTTTAATTTTTTATTAATATCTGTATTAGTTTCACCTATTCCTAGATTTTGGTCTCTTCTCTCAGAATGACCCAATATAACATATTTCACTCCAAGATTAACAAGCTGGGTAACGCCCACCTCTCCAGTAAACGCTCCCCCGTCAATAGAAGAAACATTCTGCGCTCCTAAAATATTTCTTTTAGTTAATTTTCTAAAATTTTCTA
>CAYLQJ010000004.1:0-29931 GCA_964385945.1 uncultured Candidatus Saccharibacteria bacterium | reverse complement strand
GAGGATTTTCATTTCTAAGAGATGAGGATTTACTTATGACTATGAAAGAGTCTCCGACTGACGACGACGTCACCGCCCGCGAGATAGTTAATACTTGGAGTGAAGAATCAATTGCGGATATTATCTATGGTTATGGAGAAGAGACTTTCGCTCGAGTTATCGCTCGAAACATTGTCCTTGCCAGAGCCGAGAAAGAGATAAATACCACCTTTGACTTAGTTAAGATTATAGAAAGTTCAGTAAATAGATCATACCGAAACAAAAAGACCCACTGTGCTACCAAGACTTTCCAAGCTTTACGCATAGCAACGAATGATGAATTGCAAAGCATAGAACAAGCTTTAGAGAAGAGTTTAAAATTTTTGAAACAAGGAGGACGTCTAGCCGTGATTAGCTTTCATAGTCTCGAAGACCGAATCGTAAAGAATTTTTATAAAGAAAAATTACAGAATAAAGAAGTCATTTTGATAAATAAGAAGCCAATAGTACCAGGGGAAGAAGAATTAAAAGAAAACAAAAGATCTCGTAGTGCGAAATTAAGAATTTTAGAAAAAATATTATAAATTTAAAAAAAGAAAATAGAATGAAACAAGCAAGTATAAAAGTGAAAAATTATAAAGATGCGATAGATACTATAGACAGTAGAGTAGATTTACGTAGTAAGGTTTTGTATTTTATCGTAGTATCTTTTGGTATTTTTTCTTTTTTATACGTTCTTGTTTTGGGTAATATGGTTTTCAATATCATTGAACGCAAAACCGTAGAATTAGATATTCGTAATCTAAGTAATGAAATAGGCAACCTCGAATCAGATTATATCGCTTTGACTAATACCATAGACAAGAATTCGTCTGTGACTATGGGATTTTATGAAGTAAAACCAGTCTTTGCTACTCGTACATCTTTAAGTTTTATCTCTCCTACAGATAATAATACAAGATTAGCAGCAAATGAAATCTAATTTTAGTTTTAGAATTAAAATAATATCTTTTTTAATCATCCTTGCGTCTTTTGTATTTATAGCAAGGCTCTTTATGGTGCAAGTCGTAAATAAGGAATCTTTCACTGAGAGAGCAGATAGACAATACGTGACTCCATCTTCAAATATCTTTGAGCGTGGAAGTATTTTGTTTACACGTAAAGATGGGGAGCTCGTATCTGGAGCTATGCAAATCTCAGGATTCAAAGTCGCAATTAATCCAAGTCTAATAAAAGACAAAGAAGCTTTATACAAAAAACTTTCTAGTATCATAGAACTTGATCGTGAAGAATTCATGTTAAAAGCTAGTAAAGAGTCTGACCCTTATGAAGATATTAAAGGTCAACTTTCCAAAGATATTGCTGATAAAATATCTAGTTTAAAATTAGTAGGAGTTGAAGTACATAAAGAAAAATGGCGTTTTTATCCAGGAGGTAATACTGCTTCTCATGCTTTGGGATTCGTGGGCTATAATGGTAACTCTCTCGAAGGACGATATGGACTTGAACGACAATACAACTCTGTTTTATCTAGAGATAAAGATAATCCATATGTAAACTTTTTTGCTGAAGTTTTTTCGGATTTGAATGAGAGTTTGTTTTTAGATAAAACTAAAAAAGGGGATATCGTGACCACTGTCGAGCCGAATGTAGAGAGTTTCTTGGAGAAAGAAATAAATATAGTCAGAGAAAAATATAATGCCGACGCTATTGGGGGAATTATTATGAATCCTATCGACGGCTCTATCTATGCTATTTCTTCAAAGCCGGATTTTGATTTAAATAATTTCTCGAAAGTAAAAGATGTATCTTTGTTTAGAAATCCGCTTGTGGAGAACGTCCTGGAATTCGGGTCTATTGTCAAACCTCTAGTCATAGCCGGAGCCTTGGATGCGAAAGTCATCACCGCCGATACTAAATACAATGATACCGGATCTGTGTTTGTAGAGAAAAAACAAATCTTTAACTTCGATAAAAAAGGCCGTGGACCAAATACTAGTATGCAAGACGTCCTTAACCAATCTCTAAATACAGGTATGGTCTATGCTTATCAAAAGCTCGGCAAAGAGCGCATGCGGGATTATATGCTCTCTTACGGTATCAAAGAAAAGACCGGGATTGATTTACCAAATGAAACTAGTGGACTTGTGTCCAACTTAAATAGTCCCAGAGAATTGGAATATGCCAACGCTTCTTTCGGTCAGGGTATAGCTCTAACACCAGTCGAGATGATACGAGCCTTAGCCTCTCTATCAAATGGAGGCAATCTAGTCACACCTCACTTTGTAAAGAAAATAAAATATGATGACGGTACTTTTAAAGATATTGACTACCCAACTAAACCCACAAAAATAACAAAAGAAACCAGTGATGAGATTACTCGTATGCTTGTAACGGTAATGGATAAATCTCTCAAAGGAGGGACTGCAAAATTCGACCGCCATAGTGTCGCTGTAAAAACCGGTACAGCTCAGGTAGCTCGCGAAGACGGCAAGGGATACTATGATGATAGAAATACTCATTCATTCTTTGGATATTTCCCAGCTTATGATCCGAAATTTATAGTTTTGCTTTATGCGGTCAATCCTAAAGGTACGCCTTTTGCTTCTGTGACTTGGTCAGATCCCTTTTTGAATATTACGAAATTTTTGCTAAACTACTATGAAGTTCCACCAGATAGATAATATTAACAGAGGGGAGCTTTATAATATATTTAATTTCAAAAATATGAAACAAACTTTTAAAAAAATAATACTGGCTATTCTAAAAGTAGAAGCCGAGATGGTTATCAAGAAATATAAACCAAAGATAATAACCATCACCGGATCTCTCGGCAAGACTTCCACCAAAGACGCTATTTATGCTGTACTTTCTGAAGTAGCTTATGTGAGGAAAAGCGATAAGAGTTACAATAGTCAGATAGGTTTACCCTTGACTATACTCGGATTACCTAACGGTTGGAATAACCCTTCTGTTTGGATTTTAAATATTTTGAAAGGACTTAAATTAATTTTATTTAAAAATAAATATCCAGAGTGGCTCGTTCTTGAAGTCGGAGTAGGGAAGCCCGGAGATATGAAAGAGACTGCTATGTGGTTACGTAGTGATATTGTGGTTATCACCGCTATAGGAGATATACCAGCTCATGTAGAATTCTTTAAATCTAGAGAGCACTTAATAGAAGAAAAGAGTGGATTGATTAAAACTTTGAAAAAAGAAGGTACTTTGGTTTTGAATGCAGATGATGACGCTGTTCTAGATATGAAGCATAAGACCAAGGCCCGAATTATGACTTATGGATTGAATGAAAAAGCTGATTTAGTTTCTTCTCATGAAAATATTTTCTATATTCATCCAGAGAAGGCTAATGAAGAGAAGAATATCTTAGAGAATATTGATACCATCTTAAAAGAAACTATTCCCGAAGGTATTACTTTTAGGATTGATATAGATGGAGCTAGTTTTCCTGTGATTATCGAAGGAGTCTTTGGTAAGAATCATATTTATGCCTCTCTCTCTGCGCTCGCTGTGGCTCATAGCTTAAAATTAAACATGCTTTCTTCTATTAACGCACTTAAGAATTATGAAGTCCCAGCTGGGCGTATGAGATTACTCTTAGGAGAGAACAATACTATCATTATTGATGATACTTATAATTCCTCACCTTTTGCTGTGGAGTCAGCTCTCCGAACTTTGAATGATATTAAGACCTCACCGAGGAAGATAGCTGTATTAGGAGATATGCTTGAGCTGGGCCGTCATACCGAAGAAGCTCACAAGAATATAGGTAAAGTAGCAAAGGAAAATGTGGATATTTTGATAGTTGTCGGACCGCGAGCACAATTTATAAAAGATGGTGCCTTAGAATCAGGTATGAATGAAAAAAATATTTATGAATTTACTAACTCTATACTAGCAGGAGAATTCTTGAAAACTTTTATACAGAAAGGGGATACCATACTCGTCAAAGGGTCTCAAGGAGTGCGCATGGAACGTACTGTCGAGCAAATCTTGCGAGATAAAAATAACAAAAATAATCTCTTGGTTCGTCAAGAAACAGAATGGCTCAATAAAGAGTAATAGATATTAATTTCTTCCGTATTTATCTTCGAGTCTAACTATGTCGTTCTCGTCGAATTCTCCGAGAGCTATTTCTAAGAATGAGATATCAGTAATACCTTGCATTCTGTGATTTGTATTTTGAGGAATAAAAATTTCTTCACCTTCTATTGTCTCTCGAGTCTCGTCGCCTATAGTGACTAACCCTTGTCCTTTTAAGACTTTCCAGAATTCAGATCTTTTATTGTGATATTGAAGGCTAAAAGCCTCGTCCTTTTTAACGGTTATTATCTTAACTGTGCTTACTTGATTTAAAGTAAAACGTTCAAAATCTCCCCAAGGTCTTTTTTCTGTGTATTTTTCCATAGTTGTATTATATAACTATATTAAACCATTTTTAAGCTTGACTTTTTATCTAAAACATGCTATCATGTTGGGGATGGGCTCTTTGATAGAGTTGTTTTATTTAAAAAATTTAATTTAAACAAAATGAATAAATTTTTAAATTCTTTACTTGTTTTTGTAACAGGAACAAGAAGAGAGTTTGTGCGTGCAGACTCTCCAGAAAAAAAACGATTAGCTGGAATGTTCTGGTTAATATTTATTATAATTGTTGCGGTAGTGTTGAGAGACAATATTGCTTCAATTCTTAATTGGATGAAATAATTTATTTTTTAAACCTTTAATTTTTTTTCATTATGAAAAATTTATTTAGTAATTCAAAATTCTGGTTCGTAGTAGTCGGGATAATTATAATTCTTTTAGCTTTTATATTTAAAGTTCCTTCGGAAATTCCGGGTTAACTTACAATATAAGGTTAATGAAGCTGTTTTCGTTTTATGCGGAAACAGCTTTTTATTTTGCAAAAAAGTAGATTTCTGATAAGATTTCATTATTGGCCCTATCGTCTAACGGTTAGGACGTATCCTTCTCAAGGATAAAATCAGAGTTCGATTCTCTGTAGGGTCACAATAGAGAGAGCTAGTTCGAGCACTCGACAAGGGTTATGCCTGTTGATGTGTAAATTGAACAATAATGCTATTATTTATAATATATGAGTAACAAATTTGCAGTAGCAAAAAATAATATACAAGGACCTAATTCTTTAATTCAAAAAAATGAAATAGGTTTAGTAGAATCTACTAATGATGATTCATCAAAGGTGTTTTTTGTTACAGCATGGGAACATGTTGAGGTTAGCAATAATGATATCGAAATAATTGATATTAAAAAAACTGGAGATGCTTTTCCAAAAAAGATTTGTAACGTTTGTCATAAACTACTAGATACGGCAATTTTTGATAAAAACCAAAATGGTATAAATAATCGTACCGTCAGAAGACCTTCATGTAAAGATTGTCGAAAAATAATTGATGGGGTTAATATGACTCTAAAAACAAAAAAAGAGTGGGATAAAACTAAGCCGAAAGAAGTTCCTTTTGAATGTCCTGTTTGTAAAAAGAGAACAATTGCAGGAGTTACTAGTAAGGTTGTACTAGACCATAATCATATAAATGGTAGTGCTAGAGGATGGATTTGTGATAGTTGCAATACAGGAATTGGAAGATTTAAGGATGATGAATCCATTGTAATAAGAGCTTTAGAATATTTGAGAAATAATTAAAATCCGTTTTCTTTTAAACGCTTCTCTGCAATTTCAGTGTACTCCTTTGAAATATCGCATCCAATATACTTGCGATCATTTTTTATAGCGACTTTACATGTTGTGCCTGATCCACACATTGGATCAAAAACAAGATCACCAGGATTTGTCCAAGACAGAACGTGATCTTGTGCTAATTTTTCTGGGAAAACAGCTGGGTGATCAAATGCTATCTTATCACTAGTAGTTCCATGTAAACCAACTGCATACTCCCAAATATTTATTAAAGTTTTTTCAGGTTTTAACTCTCGCATTTTCTTTTTATTCACACCATCAGTACCTTTATTGTACGGCATCATTTCTTCTCCTTGTCTTACTGTGGCTGTTTTAAGTGGGTTAAAAGTATTAGGACTTCCTTTACTAAAAACAAACATAAACTCAAAACAATTAGTGTATCCATTATTTCTCATAAATGGTGTATTTTTCTTTTTATAGATCATAACATCGTGAACATTGAAACCAACATCTTGGAAAAATAAAGCTTGTCTAAAACTTGTTAGACTTTTATTACCTTTGTTGATTTTATCTGCAACAACCCATACAACAACACCTCCTTTTTTTGTAACCCTAAAAAGTTCTTTTGCTATATTTTCAAAATCAAAACTATAACCCTTATAGTCTCTAAGGTTATCGTACGGTGGAGATGTTACAGTTAGATCAACAGAATTAGGCTCCATTTCTTTCATGAATTGAACACAATCTGCTGTGTATATTTTATTATGTTCTATTTTTGACATGTCTTTGTATTATAAGCTAATTTCATATAATTTTCTAGTTTACATAGACTGATTTGTTCTTTAGAATAAGTTCACTACTAACACACTCTAGAATAGACCTTTGTTCTAGAGGTAATCCTTCCTTCAATACAAATTTTGTATAGTCCTTAAGATCAATTGGCTCTATTTTTTCCGTCTTCTTTTTACCCAAGAACATCGCTTGTAGTTTTTTAAACTTTTGAATTTCAACATCAAGCTTTGCTGTGAGTTTTACCTTATTTATATTTAAAGTATCAACCATATCAAGTAAAGATTCAATAAGTTCAGTTTCATTTAAGGCAGAATTTTTACAATTCCTGTCTTTTGCTTTTGTACATCGGTAATACACATGCCGATTTACCCCTCCATTAATTAATTTCTTGAATTTTTCGTCAGCAGTAATACCAGATCCACAAACTCCACATTTCATTATTCGCGTAAAAGCAAATTCTTTTCCTTGAGATTTAATAACTTGTGACTTGATAGAGTTTCTTGTATCGTCAAACAATTCTTTAGAGATAATAGGTTTATGTTTTCCCTCATACCAAACACCTCCACCTTGAGGGAATTCAAATCGTCCATAATAGAAAGTATTATTTATAATCTTAAATACATTTCCTAAACTTAAAGGAAATCCTCTGTGTGTTTTAAAATTAATCTCATATCTGAGCCAAGAATAAACTTTTGAAACACTCCACTTTTCATAAGCAATCTTTTCAAATACTTGTTTTATTATAGGTGCACGATCTGGATCAATTTCAACTTCACATTTTGATAATCTTTCGTTTGGTTTTCTGTATCCTGTTGGTGGTTGCATTGGCCATAGTCCCATTTCACATCTTGCACGCATACCTCTTTTTACATTAATACTTTTGTTATCATTCTCGAGTTTTGCTTGACTACAAAGGATCATTAGTAGGAATTTATCACTTGGCGAGTTGGTAAATGTCTGACCAAATGTCTTAATTTGAATCAATTTCTTTTGATCCATTCTGTCTACAAGTTTTCCAAGGTCACCAGCATTACGAGAAAGTCTATCGGGTGCCCATGTAATGATCCCGTTGAATATTCCTATATCGATATCCTTTACAATTTCCTCAAATACAGGTCTTTGTCCAGACTCTTTAGCAGAGTGAGATTCCTTACGAATTTCAACTATAGTTAGGTTTTCACGCTCGGCAATCTGCTTCATTTCTTTGATCTGAGAATCAATAGAAAGGGCTTGTTTTTCTTCTGCCTCGGTTGATTTACGGGCATATAAGCAATACTTAATATTTATATCCATACATATATTAATGACAGAGAACACTAGTTTTGCTAAGGCTTAATCGTTGGCAACTTGTTGGTAACTATCCTCTGTGATTTTAGCTAACTGCGATAGAATGGTCGTTGAATAATAAGGTCGATAATGTTATTATTTATTTACAATTAAATAAAAAGAAGTAGCCTAAACCAATAAGTAATTGTTGGCATGGTGAATAAATCGCAAGCAACATAAAAACCCAATCATTAGGGCGTTGCTTGCGTTATATCTCGAAAGGGATATATGAGTCTTCGGGCTCACCTAGTGGTTGGATTTTTGTGTATTTGGCTACTAGTTTTATAAATTAAATCGCAAGCAACATAACATTATGAAAAAAATAATATATACCACAGGAGGAATAATAGGAATATTCATCCTAGCAATCGTTTACTTTTCATCTCCTAACTCAGAAGTTTTGGATGAAAACATTAATAATGAGATCGTAGAAAAAGTTGAAACATCTTCTCAAGAAGAAGATAAAATAGTAGGAACAAAAATACCTGAAGTTAAAACAGTAGCTCAAGCTACTAATAAAGAAACTTCAGAGTATAAATATTACAGTGTTACTGAAGTTGTTGATGGAGATACAGTTAAGATAAATAAAGATGGAAAAATAGAAACATTAAGATTAATAGGATTAGATACACCAGAAACTGTTGATCCTAGAAAACCTGTTCAATGTTTTGGTAAAGAAGCATCTAATAAAGCAAAAGAATTATTAAATGGAAAGAAAGTAAGACTTGAAACAGATTCTACTCAAGGTACTTATGATAAATACAATCGCACTTTAGCATATATCTATCTTGAAAGTGGCTTGTTCTATAACAAGCATATGATCGAGCAAGGATATGCTCATGAATACACATACAACACACCATACAAATATCAAAGTGAATTTAAATTAGCTCAAAAGTCTGCACAAGATAATAAAAGAGGTTTATGGTCTCCTGATACTTGTAATGGAGATACAACATCTAAAACAACTACAACTACTCCAGCAGTAGTCCCAGTTGTTGTGCCTGTTGCAAATACAAATAATAATACTCAAACAAGTGGGCTTGTATATACTTCATCTCACTACACAGCCAAGTATTATTACCCTGAGGCTTGTGATGGTTGGAAGAGTTTAAGTAAAACAAATCTAAAGTCTTTTAGTTCGACATCAGCTCTTTTGGCTTCATATCCTGACAGAACTTTGAGTCCTCAATGTAATTAATATAAATCCAATTTACAAATATTGTATTCTTGGAACTCTTATATCAATAAAAGCATTAACGCATAAAATATATGCATCAACAATATCGTCATGGCTTTCTGATCCAAAACCTACCATTTGAGTAATCAAATTTTCTACTTCATTTTCTGGAAATAAAATATCTCCAAATTTTAGTCTAAAACTTGTCATACTTAATCTTGTTCTTTTGTCCTCTGATGTTTTTATACCTCTGCATCTTGCATATCCTTCTCTTTGTAAGAATTGTACTATTGATTCTTGAAAAGCATTTGATTCAATAATAATTTCCACATTGTTATAAATTTTCTGATTTTCTCGATAGACTGCTTTTATTCGCTCAATTAAATCAGGAGTATTAAGTCTGACATTAACTATATTCGGAAGAATATATAACTTGGTTTTATTATTATCATCCATAACTACGAGACCTGACACAATTGCCGAATAATCAGCTTTTGATTTTTCAGAGATAGCAGGATCTACTCCCATAATAATGCAAGAATAACTACCCATATTACTAGGTAATTCTTTATAAGTTTTGATCCAATCTTTATGAATAACTTGATATTCATCTGGTACAACTTTGAGTAAATATTCTCTTTGCCAACTAATAGGACTAATTATTGTTTTCTCAAATTCTTCAAGTGATTCTTTGGTGGGGAATTTTCCAGGCCATATGCAAATGCCATTGTTATCAACAAGTGGATATTCTTTGTAAATTCCAGCAATATCTTCGTTAAGAATTTTCTTTTTTAATCTCATAGTCAAAGAATCATCGTGAATTAAATTACCAACTACAATGATTCTTGTGTTTAAGTCACCAAGTGGAATTATTTCTCTAGTAAACCAGTCAAAAGTTTTATCTCTTGAATCAGAAGTTTTTACTGATTGCATATCTTCAATATCGTCAAGAATAATTAAGTCAGGTCTAACATTTCTGTGTCTGATACCACGAATACTTTGTTCAAGTGATGCAATAGTTATTCTAGATTTAGTATTACTAAAAACTAAAGATGAAGAGTTCCATTCTCCGTCAGTTTCTTCCTGAAATGGACCTAGATCACTTTTTAATAAATCATTATTTTCAAGTTCTGATCTAAGATTAGTCATATGCACTTTCGCTTGAGCTTTAGTTTGACTGATTATTAAGATAAACTTTTTTTGATGTACACCGAGAATAGACCACAGGGATGAAGCAGTTGTGATTATTGTAGATTTACCAGAGCCACGAAAAGCAGTTATACAAACTATTTTTTCTTTATTGGCTTGTATTATATTTATAATTTCCTCATGGTATTTGGCTAACTCATATTTAATATAAATACTGAAGTAAACTATAAAAAACAACCAGAAACTTTTTTGTGTTGCCGTTCGTCTAACATCACGATCTTTAACTATTGATTTTATAACCTTGTTATCTATCTTCTTCATCGGTTTCTACTCCAGCTAGTTTTAATGCTTGGTTAACTAATTCTTTTTGTTCAATTGATAATTCGTTTATTGTTTCTATTGATCCTGATATATCAATTTTATTTTTGTAATTATCATTTCTATGTCTCAACCAAAAACTAATTGCCGACCAATTTTTTTCTTTGATCATGGTGAGTAGTTGGCTTTCGCTCATGTCGTTTACAAAAGCAACACCGTCAGATATTGCTTGATCCATATTTTTAGAAAATTCTGAATCTTCTTTTTTCCAACGATAAACACTATTCCGAGATAATCCTGTTTTTTCACAAGCAACTTGAACAATAGGAACTTTCCTTAACTCTTCAAAGAATTGTTTTTGTAATTTAATTTTCTTCATGTTCAATTCGAGCTTTTTTACCTGTAAAAAGTTCATATCTTTTTATTATCAAATCGCAAAAACGAGGCTCAAGCTCTAAGCCATACACTTTTCGACCTAATTGTTCTCCTGCAAGGAGAGTGCTACCTGAACCAAGGAAACTATCTAAAATAATGTCTCCGGGCTTTGTACAGCGTTTTATAGCCTTTTCATGGAGAGTTATTGGTTTAGATGTAGCATGTTCGTAATCTTTAGCAGATAGCCGTTTAGCTGTCCAGATTTCAAGAAAATCGTCCACTTGAGATACAAGCTCATTTCCTGTGCCAAACTCTTTATTTAATACTTCATTCAGATTAGTAATAGATTCGGCTAAATAGGGTTTACCAAGAATCCCATACACAGCAGGTTCATAAGCTTTATTGCAGAATATTTTAGGCACAGGATTTTGATTATTTTTTAACCATAAGCACACTCGTTTATTACTAATACCAAAGGAACGGTATATATCTTGAATTAATCCTATATACACCTGATCACAATAACAGAAAACATGAATGTTTGAATGTGATACACTAAGAGCTGATTCTAAACTCTCATGAATAAATGTTTTATATTCTTCAAAAGTTCTAAGGTCTTTTACATTACCTCCGTAGTCTTTGTTTCCACCAATTCCACCGTCATAATCTATATCTAAATTATATACAGGGTCTGAATAAATCATTGAGACTTTTTCATCACCTAATAATCTTTTTAAGTTTTCAGGTTTTGTAGAATCACCACATAAAATCTTATGTTCTCCAAGATAAATAATGTCACCCAATTTTGTTTTAGGTTCTGTTATTTTCTTTAATTCTTTTTCTACATCAAAAGAATCTTCTTTTACTTCTTTATCTTCATCCCAAAACTTAGCAATTTCCATATCTTCAAATCCTGCAAGTTGTAAGATTTCCATATCGAAAGATTTGAGGGCTTCGAAATCCCAAGAACCACCTAATTTGTTAGAAGCTATTAAATATTGCTTCGCTTCTTTTTCTGTAAGTTTTCTATTTGGGATTCTTACATCAATTATTTCTTCTCCACGATCTAATAATTGTAAAGCTTTGATTCTTTGATGCCCTGCAAGAATTTTCCCGTCTATATCTATTGCAGGAATTTCTACTAAATTATATTTCTGTAAACTTTTCTTAATATCTAGCATTTGCTTAGTTGTAATAATACGAGGATTGATCTTCTGAGGAATCAGATCGTTAACCTTTTTTGATACCGTTAACCATTTTAGTTTTTTCATAATATTTTATTTAAGTTAAATAATAAAAAGTACTAACCTTAAAAGAGGTTAGTACTTTTTATCGACCGAGTACAAAACATCCCCTTATATAAGGTAATATTTTGGCACTCGATCGTTCGCAATCATTTTTAAATGAGTTGGACTCTTCTTTAAATACAAGCTTCATTGCCATAGTACAAGAGTCTCTACAACAATGTTCCAATTAATTTAATATTTTATTTTCATTAACATATTAACACTTGCATTAAAAGTATACAAGGTGTATACTGTGAATAACATGGTTAAAAACAATTTAGACATCAAAGAATTAAAAGGATTATTTTTTATTAACGATAGAATCGTATATAAGGGTCAAAGCCCATCTTTAAGAGCTATTGCTGAGCATTTAGGTTATGCATCTCCTAGATCAGCATCTATATTAATAAAAAATCTTGAAGAAAAAGGATATATAAAGAAAACTCTCGGAGGCAACATTGTTGTATTAAAAGGATTAGATGGAAAATCACAAACAGAAAGAACTATAGAAATACCTTTAGTCGGTAGCGCTCCTTGCGGATTACCTTTACTTGCTGAAGAAAATATTGAGGTTATGATTCCTGTATCACAAAAACTTGCTAGACCTGGAGCTAATTATTTTTTACTAAGAGCCGTAGGAAATTCAATGGATAAAGTTGGTATTAAAAATGGAGATTTAATGTTGGTAAGACAACAGCCTGTTGCAAATCCTGGAGATAGAGTTGTAGCTTTAATTGGTGATGACGCAACAGTTAAAGAGTTTCAACCAAAAGGAGATAAAATTATCTTAATGCCAAGATCTTCTGAAAAAAAACACCAACCAATTATTCTTGATAGC
Organism: uncultured Candidatus Saccharibacteria bacterium; assembly: GCA_964385945.1. Lineage (GTDB taxonomy): Bacteria > Patescibacteriota > Minisyncoccia > Phycocordibacterales > UBA9973 > UBA9973. The sequence goes on along the minus strand of CAYLQJ010000004.1, from coordinate 17,011 downwards.
GATTTTATTATTCAAGGTGTAGTAGTCGACATATTACCTAATCCATTTTAAAAATTATGATTATAAATAAAAAAAGAATTAGAAGTATTAGCAATAACTTTCCTGAGAAATTTTTAGAAACTAATATTGTTCCTGGAATTATTTTAGATTTAAACGAAGATAAAGAAAAAATAAAAAAATTGGGTTTTACTGAGAATCTTGAGGTGGGAGAAACTCTTTTACCTGCAAGAGTAGGACCTCTTACGAGATTTAACTCTGAAGGAAAAGAAATAATTGATAAAACCAAACCAAAAGAAAAAAGATTTCGAGAGATTGAGTGGTGCTGGAATCAATGGGCTGGAAGAGGAGAAACAGAAAGAGTCTGCGACAACCGTATTATTACATATGAAAGATGGGCAAGAATCTTTATAGATCCTCCTTCTGTAGAAATTACAATTTCAAAAAAAGAAGACAATAAAATATACATTACTACACCACCAATAAGACTATCAGAAGTTAATTACGAGAATGTTATTAACCAAACAAATGTTATTTTAGAAACATTTGGTTTTTGTTATATTTTACCTGAAAATTTAATTCCAAATATTATTCCAACAAAAAGATTAAACTGGCAAATACTCCCTCCAGGTAAAAGACCTTGGGCTGAACAGAAAAAACTTCTAAAACCACTTTTTGATTTAATTAAAGACAAAAGAGTACTACCTGTTATAGATTCAAGATTAGAAAATATAAACAACTTCGGACCTGATTTTACAGCTATAGGGACTCAAGGCTTTAAGGGTTATATAGTTTTTGGATTTCCGAAAAAAAATATATACATAGCGGAATCTGCGTTATACGGAAATGCTATTTATATTTTTAATAATAAATGGGAGGACATTTCAAAAAAAACAAAGGCTGAAGTGATTAATAATCGTTTGCAAATTGAAAGAATTACTCATACTGGAGAAAGAGCTAACTGGATTAATAAATTACAAATTTTGTTGAATAAAAATTAATTATTTATGGAAAATTTAAAATACACACTTGATCAAGTAAATGAATGGATTAGAACAGCCGACCAAAAAGCAATGATTTTAGGATCTTTTAATATAGCTGGTTTTATATATCAAATTGTTAGTTTAGACAAAATATCATGTGCAAACAATTACACAATAGTAATTTTTATTATTTCATTATTTTCCACTCTAATAGCACTGTGTCTTTGGTTATTAATTCTTTATCCAAGATTAAATAATAATTTAAAAATATCCAAAATTTATTTTTCTCATATAGCAAATGCTTATCAAAATGATAAACACACTGGTGTTGAAGATTTGCAAAAAATTACTAATGACGATTATAAAAAGGATTTAGCTACTCAAATTATAGAAAATTCAGTAATAGCAAAAAAGAAATATCTTTATATTCAAAGATTTATCTTAGTGTTTGCTGTACAGTTAGTATTATTACTTTTATTATTAATTAGTCTTATTTAGCTATGTCTGATTTTAGAGAAGATTTAATTGAGGATGTAGATTATTTTTTTAATGGTGATTACGAAATTGTTCAAGGTAGAGTTGTGCCAAGCTCTAGCGAAATCGCATTTGGTAGATATGGAAAAGAAGTTGAACTTGCTATGCTATTTATTGATGTAAAAGAGTCTACAAAAATAGTTGATGCTTTTCGCCTAAAAACAGCGGCGAGAATGTACCAATCATTTTTAAGAGGAGTAACATTAATTGCCTTAAAAAATAATGGTGAAGTTAGAAGTTTTAATGGTGACGGAATATTAGTTACTTTTTATGGAGATTCAAAATGCAACAACGCCGCAAGATCTGCGCTTCAAATGATGGATTTTGTTAAATCTATCTTAAAACCAAAACTAAGATCATATTTTTTAAATAATAAGCAGGCACAAAATCTTGCTTTTGATTGTGGAATCGGCATAGATGTTGGAAATATTTTTGTAGTCAAAGGTGGAGCAAAAGGTAATGATAACAATGATCTTGTATGGGTGGGAAACCCAACAAATTATGCTGTAAAATTATCAGCACAGTCTAAAGTGCAAGTCCCTAGTACTACAAGCTCAATACCCAATACAAAAATTTATAACATACATATCACTAATAGGGTGTATTCAGAACTTAAGCCTGAATTAAAAACTATTAAACCAGGAATTTTTCCAGTAAGTATATGGAGCAGACAACCCTTAGTATTAGGTGGTCTTTTGCCAGGATCATTGGCAACAACTACAATTTATCGTACCGATAAAACAATACCATTTTAATATAATATTAATTACAATGACCTGGTATAAACAAACATTAAAAAAATATGGAAAAGAAATAATTTCAGGAGCATTTTTTTCTGTTCTTTTTTCTCTTGCTTTACTAATATGGATTTTTGCTTTTAATAAAACTTTTACATGGACGAACATTGAGCCAATAGAACAACCTTCTATTTTTGTGAGGATATTTTACAGTGCACTGACTTTCATAACACTCGGTGCTTTTCTTTACATGATAGGTTTTTATAAAATTCTTTATCAATTTATTGGAGACTGGGGGTTATTTAAAGAAGCTAAGAGAATAATCTGGTTATTACTTATGGGATTTATGTTTTTTATAGTTGTGCCTGTTGTTGTAGATTTACTTAATGGAATTATTTCAATTTTATATAATTTACTTGGTTTAATTGTCTTTTCTTTTCCACCAATAGGTATTTCGTTAATTATTTTTATTTTTTACTTTTATGCTAAAAAGCAATTAACTAACCTTGATTTAAAGTAAAACTTTTATGAGAAAATTATCACAAACAACAATTGAAAAGTTAGGATACTATGTTTATTCTCTGTCTGATCCCAAAACTGGTAAGGTTTTTTATATTGGTAAAGGAAAAGGAAACAGAATTAACCACCACTTAATGGGTGCTTTAGAAGAAAAAACAAAAGAGACTGAAAAAATAAAAAAGATCCGAGAGATAATTAGTTCTCAATTAGAAGTTGAATTATTCATTTTAAGACATGGTCTTACAGAAAAAGAAGCTTTCGAAGTAGAAAGTACTTTAATAGATTTTGTTGGTATGGACAATTTAACAAACCTTGTAGTAGGTCACGATTCTTATAATAGAGGTAAAATGACAGTAAAAAATATAGAAATAGAATATCAAGCACCAAAAGCAGTATTTAATGAAAGAGTAATGCTTATTAGAATTAATAAACGCTATCGTTATGACATGTCTCCCAAAGAATTATATGAAGCAACTAGAAAAGATTGGGTTATTAGTTCTGCTAGGGCAAGAATTACTCCTATTGTATGTTCGATTTATTTGGGAATCATAAGAGAAGTTTATAAAGTAGATAGGTGGATACCATCTCCTGATGTGTTGGGTAGGTGGAAATTTGAAGGTGAAATTGCACCCCAAGATGTTAGAGAAAAGTATATTAATAAATCAGTAAAACATATCTTTACACAAGGTAGTCAGAATCCTATTAAATATGTTTAGCAAAAAAATAAATTAATAATTTTGTTACAAACAATTGATGTAAAAAACAGAAGGAGTCCTGTTAAAAATATATAAGATCCCCACCTTGTGTATTTAATTAAATACACAAAATCTTTTTCTTCAAAATGAATTTTTAAATCATTAAAAAATTTATTTTGAGTATCTAAAATTGAAATTAGTTCTTTAATTTTGTCATTTATTTCTTTTTGAGAAAAAGAAATAAAATCTATTTGTCCTGACCCTATATTTCCAAGAAGTAATTTAACATAAGTTTTGCGCTCAACCTCAACAAGTCTAAGAAAACAAAAAATAAAGAAAAACAAAGACAAGACAAAAGAAAACAATGACAGTATCCAAATGTTAACATTAATTATTAGCATATCTTTAGGGATTTGGAATACTAAAGCTGAAAATGGAATAATTGTTGCAGAAATAATTGAAATATTAGTTAGATATGATTTTAAATTAGTAATTATTTTATTTCTATTTTCCCAAAAAATTGATTCAATATTAATATGACTTTCTTTTAAATCTTTCTCTAAAGAATTTACTGATTCTTTTAGCTTGTTTTCAATTTCTAATAAGTTATCTTGATCCATAAATTAAATTATACTATAAACATAGTAGTTTGATATAATTAACTTATGGAGATAAAACAAAAAAGGACTTGGTTTGCCACAGTTGTCATGGGATTTTTCTTAATCTTGTTTCTTTGGCAGGATTATAAAGAGAATCCTCTAAATTTAGGACATTACCTTTTAGGCATTAGCATATTAACCACAATAGCAGGAATTGGTATATCTTTTAGTAAAGCAGAAAGAGAACGAACGAGAAGACATGTAACGGAGGAATTACCAGAAAGAGCGTCATTAATTAATAGTCCAGATGCTGATAAGAAATATAAACGCAGAGGATACTTTCTATTAATTATTGGAGTTGCACTATTTATAGTTTGGTTAAAATTTTATGGATTTTCATCTTTAAGTACTATTTAGGACAGCTGAGTGTAATCTTTGATAGTCTAAGTACTGTCACTTTTGTCACTTTTTAAGTAAACCATTATGATATAATTCAAAAATATGAGAGAAATTATGGGTGATGGTCGTTGGTACTCTGCAGGGAATGCAGTACTACATTTTCGTGAAGATATCGCACCTGACGATACTTCTAAATTAGCTCGTAAAGCTGAAGAACTTTGTATTACTGGTGCCATGCTTGTTGGGATGCAAGAAGTAGAGCAAAAACAATACTGGCTTAAAGCTGTGCCAGATGAGGAATATTCTCCTGATGTGCGATCAATAACACTTATCGAAAGAGAGGGCGGGCGGGCTCCCGATGGTCAGTTCCAAGATGTTGAAGTCGTCACTTATACACATTCCTCCAAAGAGAGTCTTATTGAATTTTTGCTTCGAACTAAGCTCTCCGAGAACAAGGCTTATGATGAACAAACTGTGATTTTATTGTATGTAAAGGAAGCTGTTATGTGTCCACCTCCACGAGAATGGATTGTCGGTCTTAACGGTTGCAAACACAGATGTCCAGTGCTATTACTTGGACATGCACATGCCACAGAACCCATATTCACACTTAAACAAGTTTATCCTGTATATAAAGAAATTATTACATTTAATTTACCTAAGACTATTGCTAAACAAGGATATACTACAGGCACGATAAACTTAACTTGGAATCCAAATAAAAAGGAAGTTCGTCGTGAAAATGATGTCCATTGTCCTTTTGAAAGTCTAGGCATTGTTTGCAAAAGCTAATTTTATAGACTCACGAGAAGGGTCGTTGTGATATAATAAAAGAGAGTTAAATAGCCTTACAGGGTAATGAACCAGTGGGTTCTATCACGAGTAGGCTCACAAGTTGGGTTTTATTACCCTCTGTTTTAGAAGAAAGCCTTACGATAGGTGACAATTTTGGTGTTCCATTAACTATTTCGGTATAGGTAGGAGTCTCTTCAAAAAACAGCCCCCAAAGCGCCTTCTGTTTGTATGGATTTGTATTATCTGCAAGTATTTCTGACGGGTGTTCCATTATAAATTTCACATACTTGATAAAAGATTTTATATCTGTTTCTTGAAGCTCAACCTTCTGTCTTTCTACGCGGGCAGATTTAATTCTTTCCTCAAGCTCTTCAATTTCTTCTTCAATTTTATGTCGAATGATAGAACTAGTGGTATCACGATAGTCTTGAATGGCTTTAGCTTGTTTAGCTTTAAGGTTTCCAATACTCTCACTAACTTTTGATGAAATTTTAAGTATTTCTGCTTCACGTTCTCGATACTTGTCGAGTAATAACAATTCAAAACCATTAATAAATTCTTCATCAAACTTTACATCTTTAAGAAAATTAAAAATAATCTTTTCAAATTCCCCCTTAGGAACTCGCCAATAATGATTTCGATTACAGTGATACGCGGGATACCTTTCACCAGATTTGCCTTTGTTTTTACTTGATAGAGTTGCTTTATTACAGCCAAGAGGACAGTTTACCAGCTTATCAAACTGATAAAGTGGGTTAAATTTATTTCTCTTCATTATTGCTCTCGGGTCTTTATAATTTTTCAAGATTTCATAAGAACCATCTTCCTTTTCTTTGATAAAAAATTTGCCTCGATTTGCTTGATTAAAAACATCAATGGATACTAAACCGTCGTATTTTTGTTTAATAGGCTTACCGCCAGTCCACTTTTCTATGTTGATGCCAGCATATATCGGTCTATCAACTATTCTTTGAAGTTGTTTTACTGTAAGTGGAATACCATTTGACTCTCCAACCTTTATTTTTCTTCCTCCTGCATAAGACCAGTGTTTTCTAGGTTTAGAGAGAAACCCTTGGGCATTTATTGTTTTTACTATTTCAGGGTCACTCATACCACGGGCTCTCAATTCAAACATTTGAATATAAAAATTTGCTCTTTCAGGGTCAGGTTCCTCAATGGTCTTTTCTTGACCGTTTACATAAATAGTTTTATTTCTATAACCATCGTGAGGAGCTCTAACTTTATAACCCTCCTTCACAAGCCTAATTTCAGCTCCAATCATTCTTGTTAATATGTCGGTCACCTCATCTTTCGCTCTCTGAGCCTCTACAAGCTGTGCTGTAGCGGTTGGAGAACGCATACTCCACTTGTATTCAAACCCAAGATGCTCAAGGGTGTTTTTCTTAGGTTGGATTATTCCATAAGCATCTATTGGTTGGACTCCTAGTAACTCAAGCCTATCTTTCATTTCCTCAAAGGTAACAGCCCCATCTCTTGTAAAACGGTCAATGCTTTTAAAAACATAATAATCAATGACAATTTCTTTTCTTTGTTGTTCTTTTATATATTCAAGAATTTCTTCAAAGTCAGCTCGCTCTTCAAGTCTCCCAGAATAAATTTTACTAAACACTTTTAGAATTTTTAAATTACGATTTTGAGCCAAATTAAGACAAATGGCTTCTTGGTCATCAAGACCACCTCCTGTGGCTTGAATTGTAGAACTTATACGATTATCTATCACACAAGTTTCTTGTCTATTTAACTGCTTTGTTTTGGGTTGCATAGTCTTTGTCTATGTTAGAAGAATTAATCTTTTCGACCCACATATCGAAAAATGCATCTGCAAGTCTTTCTTGTAGTTTCATTACTTTTAATATTTCGGCATCGGATTTTAGTTTTGCTCTGCCTCCAAGCCTCTTCTTGTAGTCCTCTAGAGAAATCATCGATAGTCTCCAATCGATACATAGAAGGACTATCCAATAAAAAAAGCGAAACAAATGGACAGCACATTTCTATGCTTTTAGAGTCCATCATTTCGCGTTCACGATTCGTATAATCTTGCAGAGTCAATTGGTTTTCTCTTTTACCAAAAGTGTACCGCAAAGACCTTAAACTGAGTGTGGCTAACAATAGTGATTTATTCGATTGTACAAATATTATATCACAAAACATTTTGGCTTGAAAAGTTTAATTAAAAAACTTGAAAAATTGTCTAATAATTTCAAAGCCAAAAGTTAGAATTAATGAACCAAATATAATTACTACAAATATTGTTACTGAGTCTTTGAACAAAGATAAAAGCCAACCATTTATTGGTGTATGTTTTGTGATTAGATATAATAATACGAAAAGCGCAAGAAATTTAAGCGCATCTTTTTTTTCAGGCATAGTTGAACACTTGCTATACCTTGAGCTGGGTTACCTTTCACGACCTAATAAAAAATGCAGAAAGGGACAGCCGAGGTGTTCAACTACAACGGAAATCCCAAAGGAGTCCAATCATAGAACTCGGTCTGCCCCTTTCTGCCTACGATTGGACAGCAAAGGGAAACCCTTATTCTTTGGGTTGATTCCATTTGTAGTTGAACGATATTATTTTACCATAAAAATAACTTTAAATTAAGCGTGAGATTCGTCTATACAAAGCAGAAACCTCTTCTTGGTCAATTTGATTATAAGACCTCTGCTTTCTATTGTGTGAACTTGTAAACTCATCTGGTTTTTTGCTCTGTAGATATTTAAGAGCGATATAAGCATTTCCTTTTTCTATAGCTTCGTGTACAGTTTTACGAGCCTCTAAAATAGTACTGGTTTTCCATAGCTCTTTTTGCTGTAAAAACTCAGGTTTTGTATTTTGATAGTTATACAGAGTCTTTTCTGAAATACCCGCAAAAATACAAGCTTCTTTATCTGTTGAACCAAAAGAAAAAGCTGTTTTAAGTTCACTTAAAACCTTGTTAGTTATTACAGTTGGTCTAGGCATTATTTTCTATTGTTAGAATATTTCTGTGTTGCCTACACAGTGAGGTGCTTGGTAAATAAATTATATCAAAAATATTGTAAAAATGGTAAAATTGCCTTATGAGTAGCCAAATAGATAGACGGTATCTGTCACTACAGTTTTCGAAAAAAGTACACGAGAAAAATGGCTCTGAATTTCAGAGCTTGTTTTCTGATGTGATGGAAAAGGCTGTTCCTGAATTCCAAAAAGTTCGACCTTATGGAAATGTGGGAGACGGAGGCAATGACGGCTACGTACCTAGCAAAGGTATCTATTACCAAGTTTATGCCCCTGAGAATCCTTCTGGCAGGAGTACTGAAGCATCCAAAAAGATGGTGGATGATTTTAACAAATTAAAGAATAGTGGTTGGAGCGAAATTTCAAACATAAAGGAATACCACTTTGTTTTTAATGACAAAAACAATGGATTGGATAGTGTTCTTGAGTCAGCACGGGCACAGCTTGCAAATGAAAACCCTGGAATTACTTTTGGCACTCTTCTTCCTCGTAAGCTCGAAGAAGTTTTCTTAAACCTAAATAGCGACCAGCTTATCTCACTAGGTTTTGATGTCGACCAAAGAAAAGCCCTAGAAGTATCGAGAGAATATCTTAATGGGCTGGAGGCTGAGCTAGATAGAGGTCACGCAAATTTCGTTTCTCAGACTCTAGACACAATGCGTGATATCATTTCGTCACAAGGAGACGAAACATTATTGCTGGATTTTGAGCTTATTGAAGCTCGCGCTCTTCAGCGTCTTGAAAAAGTGCCTGAGGCAAAAAAGAAATATGAGGATTTATACAAAAGATACCCAAAGGATGTCCGAGCACCACTTTATCTAGCAGAACTTTATGTCATAGCTGGTGACTATCTTGAAAACCAGAGACTATTAGATGAAGCAAAAGCAATTAATGCTTCCCACTGGCTTTATTTGCTCGAAATCCTAGTAAGAAAGAGTTTCCTTAAGGAAGAAGTATCGATAAGTGAAATAGATACCAATGCTTTTCCTGCTGACGCAAAAATTAAGTCTGACTATTATCGGCTCTATGGAAATATCCTAAAACAATCTGAGGATGGTGCAAATGCAACGGCTTTTATTGAAAGAGCATTATATTTTAATCCTGAAAAAATATCCAACTATGATGCAAAGATTGCAATGGATATCAATAATCTTGTATCTGAAACCAATGAAGACAAGAGAAAGAGTAAAACTGAGGAAATTCTTAAGGAAATACAATCAACAAAAGATAAGTTCAATGCTTCAGGCAATATTGGCATCCGCAATCAAGTTTACCTGAACTATAAGCAAGCAATGCTTCTTGTTCAAAACGAGCGTTTGGATGAGTTTGCTTCGGTTATTAAGGATACATTTGAGCTAATACTTTCTTGTCATTTTGATGGCGTTATTGACGGCATATTGACCGACCTGCTTGCTTTTGCTGGTCTCCCTAAGGCAGGGTTTGAAAAACTACTCACTTACTTAAGTAAAACCGAAAACTCATTGTCTGATGGATTTGCGAAGAGGCTGTTTCTGCAATTTCTCGACCAAGGAACTCTTGAGACTATAGGCAAGGAATTCTATACAAGTAAAAAATTAAATGCTTTCGTCGTACTCATTGAGGATTTAGAAAATAAAGACTATGACGGCTTTGTCACAAAGGTGAAAGACGACCATCACTTTGCTGTTATGACTTGTATTGCAATCAGTGAACCTGATTTGCGAAAGAAAATAATTGAGGCTCTTCCTGATACAGGGGAAATACACAAAGATAGACTCTATTTGTTTTTGGAAGATGAGGCGGGTAATCCTGACGGGGCGTTCGATGTTCTAAAGAAAATGGATTTGTCGAAGATTGGATACATTGATAGTCAAAAATTCCTTGGTGTAGCAAAGAGAAAAGAAGCCTGGGATTTTGTCCTGATTTTTGGTGAAAAGATACTCACTTATGAAAAAGAAGCCGATAAAATCGTTCGGATTAAACTTGAGCTGTTTACTGCAAACTTTAAGCTTAATCGGCTACCTGAGACTGTAAAAATTGGAGAAGAGATACTCGGAAACAAGGAGTACATAAAACTTTTGGATGACAACAATAAAAATATTTTACTGTGCCAAACCATAAGTGCACTGCTAAGAAGAAACACTGACGAAGACAACAAGAAAGCAAAAGAGCTTGTAGAAAAATACAAAGATTATCTTTCTGATTTTGAAAGTAATGCTTTGCTTGCCTCAGAAGTATACTTGAGACATAACGATGCCAAGACTGCGCTTGGGGCAGTTGTACGAGGAGCAACATTCGCAAAGAGACCTTCCCCGCAAGAATACGCAGGGCTTTTTATGGTCTTTAATACCATCGGAAATATCCTTGATATAAAACTTGTGACAGATGGTCAGGTTGGGAAAGAAAGGTTTGTTAAGTTCAAAGAGGAAGAAGGTTGGTATTTTGTTGGTGACGGAGAGTCACTAGATGCACAGACTATTCCAACGGCAAAACAGAATGATTTCATTGGAAAGAAAGTTGGTGAGAAAGTAACTCTTGCTAATATATATGCATCTGATAAAAAAGAGAAGACCATAGAAAACATACTGCCTATAGAAAAATACATTATGTGGCAGACCTACCATCATTTCCAAAAACTATCACTTGAAGGAATGTGGGATACTGCAGTTTCAATCGAAATACCCCAAACAGAAGACGGAGGTATTGATTTGAAAAATGTTGAGGCTTTGATGAAAGCGCAACAGGAACGAGGTCAAGAATTCTTTAATAATTACTGCGACCAAAACTTACCCTTTGCGTTGCTAGTTGTGAGTGAAGGAGGGTTTACGAATGCAATTGGTAGAATACAAAATGAACAAAGAGGTTTCATTCGGATGAGCGATGGAACAATGGCAGAATTCAACTCTCAGAAAGATGTTGTGACTAAAATTATTGCAGATAAAGAACCATTTTATTTAGACGGTACTTCCGCTTGGGTTCTTGCGGAATCAGGTCTTTTAAGTAAGCTTCATCCTCATCTTCCAAATATTAAAGTGCCTCAATCTGTCATCAGTTTGTTGTTGGAAATTAAAGACAAGTTGAGTTATACCCCTGGGCAAAAAGGACAAATGTTTTATTCTAATGGAAAAATTGGGTATTCAGAACTAAACCCAGAAGAACGAGACAAGGCTGGGCAAAGAATTTCTGAGACTATTGCGCTTCTCGAAGCCAACTCAGGAAATATAGGAGTCATATCTTCTGCTAATAAGGAGGACGTATTTTCAGAAAGAGAAATCCCAGGCAGTATGGCAGATGCAACAATCCTTGCACAGAGAGAAAGTATTCCTGTCCTCACTGAAGATTTTTTGTACCTGCATATGAATGAGCTTGAAACTAAAAAATCAAAGCCTCGTTATTTCTCATCTTTCGTTTTGATGCGTGTGCTTTATGAACAAGGTCGTATCAGTTTCCAAGAATATTTGGACTTCTTCTCATATCTGGCTTCCTATCGCTTTAGGTTCTTGCAAGTTGTTACTCAAGATTTGGAAAAGGCTATTTTTGGAGACGGAGCAATTACTGTAGTGCAAATAGAAAATTTGAAAAAATTCCACCTTCCTTTAACTCTCTCAGTAGAATATGGAGTAAGCCCAGATAACGCACTTAGGTTAGTGTTTTATTTCGTCCTCAAACTTCTTATAGACGACTCTGTTCCTGTGACTGTCGTAGAAAATATTTATACAGAAATAATGTCTACGTATCCTACCGATAAAAACAGGGCTCTGTTGGGTCGAGCTTTAATCTCAGCATCGGTAAAAGCAATAAACGAAAACAAGACCATTCTTGTGGGTACTAATACTCAAGTGAAGATTGATAAGATTGCACGTGCAAATGACAAACTTGACTCCTCAGCATCTTTAATCATTTCTAACTAATTAGAGTTCTATTACTAATAAGGTAAAGATGTAGCTAGTAGATTTTAAAGAATGCCTTAAATTCTAAGCGGTCATAGTAACCATTTCTGAAAGACCGAACTGTCTAAACACCGAATTCCACTTTAAGACTGTACTTTCAAAAGTGTTCCATTCAAAGTACAATGAGTTCACCACTTCGCTTATGAGCAAAAATTTTAAATACATAAAGCAAATACCATTTTGGTGGAAATATACACCTTTCTTATCTTTAGATATGGCACGGACTATTTATCCTTATATTTATTTTCCTAAAGATATTTTTTTAAATTTAAAAGAAGTAAATCCTGAAGATACGAATTTTTCTATTTATGTTCATGAAAAAGTTCATATAGACAGACAGGAATCTTTTGGAATTTTGAAATGGAATTTGTATTATTTATTATTTAGAAAATTCAGATTAGAAGAAGAGGTGATAGCTATTAGAGAACAAATGAGATTCTTAAAATCCAAGAGTTTAAGCTACGACTTTGAGAGGAAAGCCAGACAATTTGATAGCGCTACTTATTTATGGCTTATATCTTATGATAAAGCTTTATCAATATTAAATAAAATTTGGAGTGAAGTGGATAGTAGTGATAATCATTCTGTAATAAAGCAAGAGGTATAACGGCATCTATAATGTAGGTTGATATTTTGCTAGAAGCTTATATTTCGGCACATTGATATTTATATTTTCTTGAATAAGCTTATTATTCAAGAAAAACAAGACAAGAATTATTGGTTTTAGTTAAATAATTACTGATATTCTCTTAAAAAGCACTCATATATTATCTGAGGGCTTTTTGTTTTTATGTTAGAATATAAATATATGCAAGAACAAATAGAAACAGTTGAGATGCTTAAAAATACAGGGAAGTTAGAACGCAAGCTGGTATACCGTATTGTGATATTATTTTTAATAACTCTGATTACTTTTTTCATTCTTTTATATGATGTTTTTTGGAAGAATCTAAATTTGCTTGGAGTTGTAGGGTTTTCTATTTTTGGTTTCCTTTTAGGGTTTTTCGTTTTTACTCGAATGAATAAAGTCGTTTGGGATCAGAAGAGGGAAATAGTAGCCATAGGAAGATTTGATTTTACGAGTATAGTTTTACTTTTAACTTATATTCTTTATCGCATAGAAATAGGTATTTTCTTGAAAGATTATTATGAGACAACTTTTGAAATATCAGGATTCTCTTTAGCGACTCTTTTTGGTGGAATGTTTGGGCGTTTTATTGGTACATTTTATTCTATTCATAAAGCTCATATAGAAAAATAAAATTTTAGTCTGTATTTTATGCTATAATCACCATACTTAATAAATAAATTTATGAAAATATTATATACATACTTAAAAAAATACTGGAAACTTTGTTTGGGGGTTTTGCTTCTTGCTTTAGTGAATCAAGTCTTTTCTCTTATCGACCCTTTGATCTTTAGATATATCATCGATGACTATGCTAGTCGGCCACTTGATTATTCGAGTGTGGAATTCTTTAATGGTGTAGTCCGACTTCTATTGATTGCTATCGGAGTAGTCTTTGTATCTCGGGTAGCCAAGAATTTTCAAGATTATTATTTAAATAAAGTCAGTCAAAAAATAGGTTCTGATATGTATCAAGCTGGAGTGAGGCATTCTTTGTTATTACCTTATGAAGTCTTTGAAGACCAAAAGAGTGGAGAGACTTTAGGAATATTACAAAAAGCTCGTATTGATGCTGAGAAATATTTGAATTCAATTATCAATATTGTTTTCGTTTCTTTGATTGGATTTATTTTCGTTTCTGTTTACGCTTGGATCGTTTATCCGCCGATAGCTTTAGTTTATATATTGATTCTACCGGTGATAGGTGGTACAAGTTATTTCCTGACTCGTAAATTAAAACAAGTTCAAAAAAATATCGTGAACGAGACGACGGTGCTCGCTGGTTCAACGACTGAATCTCTACGCAATATAGAATTAGTAAAAAGTTTGGGACTAGCTGATCAAGAGATAAATAGATTAAATAAAACTACAGAAAAGATTCTAAATTTAGAATTAAAAAAACTACGTTATGTTCGTAGCATTAGTTTTATTCAAGGAACATTAATTAATTTGATTCGTAATGCGATTTTATTATTCTTGCTTTACTTAGTTTTCAAGCAGACTATAACTTTCGGTGAATTTTTCTCTTTGTATATTTATTCATTCTTTATTTTTGCACCACTGCAGGAAATAGGAACGGTTATCACAGTCTACCGTGAGGCCGAAGTCTCTATGGGTAAAATGGAAGATATCTTAAATATCGAAAAAGAAGCTGTACCGGTAAGTCCGATTCCTTTAAGTCGTGTAGATAATATCAAGCTCAGTGACGTTTCATTTAAATATAAAAATGCGGTGAATGATGCCCTTGAGAATATTTCTTTTGAGATTAATAAAGGGGAGACTGTAGCTTTCGTGGGGCCTTCGGGTTCAGGCAAGACTAGTTTGGTAAAATTACTAGTAGGACTTTATCAACCGAACCAAGGTAAATTGTCTTATAATAATATTTCTAGTCCTGAAATAGATTTGAATGATTTGCGTTCTCAGATAGGTTTTGTGACTCAAGATACTCAGCTTTTCTCTGGTACCATAAAAGAGAATTTATTATTCGTGAATCCAAAGGCTACAGATGAAGAGATGTTAGAAGTCTTGCATAAAAGTGCTTGTGACGGTCTACTCGCTCGGGCAGAAAAGGGTATCGATACTACTATAGGTGAAGGCGGAGTTAAAATCTCAGGTGGAGAACGTCAGAGACTTTCTATTGCTAGGGCATTACTACGCAAACCTTCGATTTTGGTTTTTGATGAAGCGACCTCGTCACTCGACTCTATTACCGAAGAAGAGATAACGAACACAATGAAAACTTTAGATAAAGAAAAAGCTCATCTGACTATACTAATCGCTCACAGACTCTCGACTATTATGCATGCGGATAAGATTTATGTTTTAGAAAAAGGTAAAATAAGTGAAATGGGACGACATGAAGATTTATTGAATCAAAAAGGTTTGTATTACGCTATGTGGCGTCAGCAAATAGGGGAGAGAGTTTAAAAATATTTTCTTTCAAAATATAACCTTTTATGATAAGCTCTATCGGTATATGAATAAAACAGATAAAATTATATTAGGTGCAATTTTTGTGGTAGCCTTGTTGATTTTAATATTTTCTTTTTTAAAATATGATTTTTCTGTTTTAGGTGATACTCAATATGCAAATATTTTCAAATCAGAGAAGAAAGAAGAATTACCACCAAAGGTGATAAGTATATTAGGTAAAGCTGAATTGAGTTATCTCGGTAGCACGAGTGAGAGAATTCAAAATATTAAACTCGGAGTAGCTCGTATTAACGGCACTATAGTCAAACCAGGAGCGGAATTTTCTTTTAATAAAACTATGGGACCAGTTTTGTCGGCTGACGGATTTCAAGAAGCGAAATCTTTTTTAAATGGGGAAGTCGTACTCGGTATCGGAGGAGGTATCTGCCAAGTCTCTACTATTTTATTTGAGAGTTTAGTGAACGCAGGTTTACCTATATCGGAGCGTCACAATCATACTTTTTCTGTGTCGTATTATACTACTGGACTCGACGCGACAGTATCTCAATCTGGTCCTGATTTAAAATTCGTGAATGATACTGGTTATGATATTGAAATCAAAGGCTACATCACGGAGAATAATACTGCAGTATTTGAAATACATGGAGTCTCTGATGAGAGAGTAGTATCTCTCAGTAAAGCCGTAGTGACAAACAAAACCAATACACCGCTAACAAAATACGAAGAAACGACTGATATTAAAAAAGATGGGCAATGCCACAATACTCCTCAGATAGGCTATACAGCCCGAGTTCTTTATAATGTGTTATATAAAAATGGTGTAAACAAAGAGCAAGTATTTGATTCTGTTTACAAGCCTTTAGGACGGACTTGTTATATTTATACTGATCCATTAACTGGTTGTAACTCTACTACGTTATTTAGTCCAAAGACTGGAATGAAATGCCAATAGGGGATTAAAATAAAAAAGCCCTGTAAATAATTACAGAACCCTTTTTGATTTTGATTGGTTATCCAAACTTAATCTTTTTTCCTTTAACAATAATATTTATAAAAACATTATTTAAGCTTCTAAAATATTCTTTGTTTTTTAAGTGTTTAAAAAACTTTAAAGGAACTTCTTGTTTAAATTTTTTTTTCTTCACTTTTTTATTTTAAGGGTGATCAATATTCATTTATAGAATACATCTTTTTATTAAATAAGTCAAATGCTTTACTTTTATTTAAATATATGTTATAAAGATTTTAGTATGTAATATTCACAAATAAATAAAAAAAAATGACAAGACACAAGTTAACACGGGGGCAAAAAATAGAATTGGCTCAAAAAATTTATGATTACTTTAGTATGTCTTTTAATGAAGAAAATAAATCTTTTTCTTTTTTGAAGTTAGATATTCAAAAAAAGAGTAAAGAATTTAGATCTTTAGAGGAAGGACTAGAAGCCCTGTTTGTTTGGGTAAATAAGGGAATTATTAATTCTTCAGAAAAATTGGATTTGATTAATGTTTTAGTTCAAAAAAATTTACCACATATTTTTGTTGAACCAGATTCCCCGATAACAAGGAGATCTTTTTGTTTAAGGAGTTACAAAGTTACAGCCACTTTAGCTGAAACTGTAGAAAGAACAAAAGAAAAGATAAAACCTAAATATAAACCAAGACCTGGAGAACTTTAGTGTTTTTAAAAAAAACTACAAAAGAGATGCCTAAAAAACATCTCTTTATTTATTGTGGTATAATAG
>CAYLQJ010000003.1:0-40548 GCA_964385945.1 uncultured Candidatus Saccharibacteria bacterium | reverse complement strand
TATTACTGCAAATTCCATAAAATCCATATTACAGGATATCTAGTAAAAATGCAAGCCCCGTCAGTCGCGACTGACGGGGCAAGTCTGTTTTCTGGCATTTTTGCTAAACTTTTACCAAAAATGTTATAATTGTTTCATGCAAACAAAAATAATAGAAAGGTATTTCTTCTTTGGTTTATTATTAGCTACTTTTATTTTTACTTTTTTAATATTTAAGCCTTTTTTACCACTCTTGGTTATTAGTGCGGCTTTTTCTGTAGTTTTATACCCTATATACCAAAGACTACAGAAATCCAAAGTTCCAGACTGGCTATCAGCTTTATTTACTCTATTGTTCTTCATCATAATCATCTGTGGACCGGTATTTGGTATCGGTGTCCTAGTATTTAATCAATCTCAAGATTTATATCAATCCGTAGCCGTAAATGGAGGCATAGGTTCTTATTTTCACAACATAGAAGATGCAATAGTTAAATACATGCCTGAAGATGTAGAATTAAACTTGAATGAAAAAGTCGGTGAACTCATATCTTTCACTTCAAGAAATATCGCTACTATCTTTACTTCAACTCTGACTACCCTTTTCTCATTTTTTTTAATTTGTATTTCATTATTCTTCTTCTTAAAAGATGGAGCAAAATGGCGGAAAGCTTTGATATCTCTAAGTCCCCTTCGTGATAATGATGACGAGAAAATACTTTCTAAATTATCTCTTTCTATCAATGGAATTATCAAAGGTTACATGCTTATCGCTCTAATCCAAGGTCTCCTTATGGGCTTCGGTCTCGCTTTCTTCGGAGTTCCAAATTCTGCTCTTTGGGGAGTTATCGCCGCTATCGGATCTCTGATTCCTACTGTTGGTACTGCTCTAGTCTCCGTACCCGCAGTCATATTCCTTTTTGCAACAGGCAATACTTTCGGTGGTATAGGTATGTCTATCTGGGCTTTCCTTATCGTAGGATGGGTGGACAATCTACTTAACCCAATTATTATCTCTTCAAAAATAAACATTCCTCAAATATTAGTCTTGTTCTCTGTGCTCGGTGGACTTGTCTTGCTAGGACCTATCGGTTTCCTTATCGGGCCTTTGACTGTAAGTCTTCTTTACACTCTGATTTCAATTTACAATCATGAATTTAAACCTGAATTAGACACACAATAATATGCTTCGTTTCTATAACACACTCACAAAAGAAAAAGAAGAATTTAAACCTATAGAAGAAGGCAAGGTTCGTTTTTACTCTTGTGGTCCGACGGTTTATAACTATGCTCATATCGGGAATCTACGCGCTTATACGTTTGCTGATATTTTAAAAAGAACTCTCACCTATTCGGGATACGAAGTGACTCATATTATGAATCTAACTGATATAGATGATAAGACGATAAAGAATAGTCAAAAAGAAGGTAAAAGTTTAAAAGAATTTACCGAATTTTATACCGGAGAATTTATCAAAGATATCTCTTCGCTAAATATCCTGCCTCCAAAAAGTTTTACTAAGGCTACGAACTACATAGATAAAATGGTAGAAATTATTGAAGGTTTGCTAGCGAAAAATATTGCTTACAAGAGTACAGACGGCTCAATTTATTTCGATATCAAAAAATTCCCTAACTATGGCAAACTCTCAAACCTAGTCTTAGATGAACAAAAAGAAAATGCAGGTGGCCGTATCAAGACTGACGAATATGATAAAGAAAACGCCCAAGACTTTGCTCTCTGGAAAGCTTATGATGAAGCCGACGGAGAAGTATTTTGGGAGACAAGTTTAGGTAAGGGTCGTCCTGGTTGGCATATTGAATGTTCGGCTATGTCTATCGCTAACCTCGGCAACTCACTAGATATTCATACTGGAGCAGTAGACAATATTTTCCCTCACCACGAGAATGAGATAGCTCAATCCGAATGCTACAGCGGAGAGAAATTTGTAAATTACTGGATGCATAATGAATGGGTTTTGGCAGACAATAAAAAGATGTCCAAATCTGAGAATAATTTCTTTACTTTGCGCGACGTTATCTCTCGCGATATAGACCCTATAGCTTATAGATTTTGGCTACTCATGGCAAACTACAGAACTCGGGTCAACTTCGTCTGGGAAGCCTTAGAAGCCTCAGAAATAGCTTTAAAACGCTTGTATAGACTGTATTTAGACCTCGGTGAAGAGATTGGTACGGTAGATATTAATTATCAAAAAACTTTTAAAGAAAGACTGTCTGACGACTTGAATACTCCTCTTGCTTTATCTCTACTTTGGGATCTGGTCAAAGACCCAAATATCAGCAATAAAGATAAAAAAGCTACGATATTAGATTTTGATAAAGTACTCGGACTCGACTTTGAAAATTTAAGAATTGATGTAATTCCCGAAGAAATAATAAAACTCGTAGAAGAAAGAAAGATAGCTAGAGCTAATAAAGATTGGAATAAATCAGATGAATTAAGAGACCAAATAAAATCTCTAGGTTATGAAATCAAAGACTCCGAAAATGGAGAGAAAATAAATAAGATTTAATTTGACACTACCTACAAATATGTGATATAAATAGTTCGATATTTTTTTTATTGATCTTTTAAATCAACAGGTAATGTTTACTAAAAACACAATAATCCAAACAGAAAATGGCCACAAATTGGCTGGAGAAATTCAAAAAGGTGATTTTATTTTAAATCATAAGTTAGAATTGGATGATATTAAATACACCAATACAGAATCATATAGGCAGTTAGCCAAAATTAAAACTGAATCAGGAAAAGAAATAGTATGTGATTCTAGCTTGAAGATGTTTTGCAAAATATATGAATGGACAAGGGCTTTTGATATTTGTTATCTCTGGGATCAAGAGAGAGAGCAAGCAAATATAGTGATTCATGATGGCAAAAATTTTCTTTATGATAAAGTAATATATTGTAAGATAGAAAATGATGGTACAGTATATTCATTTATCACAGATCAGTGTACAGTTATTGCTAATGATATACTAGTTTGTTATTCAAAAAAAGATGACAAATACTCACTGCCGAAGATTACTCTGTAGATTAATCCACAAGAAAACAAAAAAAGTCTGCTCAATTTCGAACAGACTTTTTTTATTTGCAAATTTTATTCGTATGAGAGTTTGACTCCGACTTTTTCAGAAAGTTGTTGAAGCCATTTTTCGTGACGAGTGAGTTGTTTAGAAACAGCACCATATTCTGTGCCTAAGATTTACATAGATTTAGCCATTTTATCAGTTGCAACCATAAGACCTTGCAACATTTCTCGCATATCAGAAATATCAGATCGTATTTCTTTTACGTCTTCTTTAGTAGCCAAGAGTGAGATTAATTTTTCGATATCTTTATTTTCTAACATACATGTATTATATCAAAACCTTCAAATCGTGCAAATTATTAGAATAACTTAACGATATCGTTATAAGTCACGATTAGCATAAATAGAATCAAGATTGCGAAGCCTATCATGTTCGCTGTATTTGCAAAATTTTGATTCAATCTTGAACCTTTTATCTTTTCTATTAACAAGAAAAGTAATCTTCCTCCATCTAAGGCTGGGAATGGGATAAGATTTATAATTGCGAGGTTTACAGATATTAACGCAGTGAAAGATAATAAATAAATAAAACCGAATTCATACGCTTGCCCAATAATTTGAGTCATACCTACAGGTCCCGCAACAGAAGACAAATCCCCCTCTCCGCGAACACTATCTGCAATTAAATTCCACAATCCGATCGCTGTATTTTGAGTTTGGAAAATAGTGAGTTTCATACCTTCAGCAAAGGCAGAAAAGAAAGGAAGTTTCGCTATGCCTATATTGTCCATAGCGATACCTACGGCTACGTTATTGTCTTTATTTAATTTTGGAGTTATTTCGGCTTGATATAGAGTCTCATCTTGTCCGCGAGTATAACCTACGTTGATTTTTTGATTTTCAGATTCTAAAACAAAACTACGGAAAGTTTCGGGATTAATTACTTCTAAAGCTTTTTCATTATTACCCTCATCAGTCTTAGTTACAGAAAGTATCTTGTCGCCAGATTTAAGTCCGGACAATTCCGCAGGAGATTCCGGTAATACCGATACCACAACTAGATTTACATCCCGCAAGACTGCACCTTCGGGTTGACTACCTAAAGATGTAGGCAATCCTGACATAAATCCCACAGAAAACAATACCCAAGCCAAAATAAAGTTCATAAATACTCCAGCGAATAAGACTAGAGCTTGTTGCCAGCGGGGTTTATTTACAAAGCTTCTACTAGCGTCGGGACCTGTTGTATTCTCTTCGTCTGGATTCTCGCCGTATATCTTCACGAATCCTCCTATAGGTAGCCAATTCAAGGTATATTCAGTCTCTCCTTTTTTAAATAGAGTCATAGCCTTAGGTGGAAAACCGAAACCAAATTCATCTACACGAATTTTGAAATATTTAGCTACAAAAAAGTGCCCAGCTTCATGCACTAAAACCACTACCAATAAAATTATAAAAAAGATTAGTATATTCATATTTTAATTCATTACCTCTTTTTCTTTTTGAGAAAAAAGAGCTTCTAGATTAGCATTCGCTTCATCTACTATTTTTTGTAATTCGTCTTTAGTTCTTTTAACTTCGTCTTCTGTGAGTTCGCTACCACCTATCTCATCTATTGCTTCTTGGCGCATTTTACGTACAGTAATACGAGCATCTTCGAGTTTCTCTTTTAAGACTTTTACTAACTTTTGTCTATTCTCTGTCGTTAATTGAGGGAAAATAACTCTCACACCCATATCGTCCACAGCAGTAGATAATCCAAGGTCCGCAGTCATGATAGCTTTCTCAATACCTTTTACATGACTTTTATCCCAAGGGTTGATACGTAGGGTCTTTGGATCTTCGACGTTCACAGAAGCGACATTCTTGAGTGGTTGGTAGTCTCCATAAACTTCAATAGAAATACTATCGAGCACCATAGGTGAAGCTCGTCCGATATTGAGCTCACGATAAACCTTACTCAAAAAATCCTCTGCTTTCTTAACTTCTAATTTAAAATTTGAAAAATTGTATGACATATGGACTATATTATAACATAAAAAATAACTTAATTTACACTTTGACAATTTGTTATTATATGCTATTATATATAAAGATTTTGTCACAATTAAAAAAAATAAATATGAAAGTTTTAGTTTTTGTGTTCTTGGTATCTGTAAACATTCTACAAGCTCAAAAAATTTCAGTAGGTTTCGTATTTGCCCCACAAATTACTTCTAGTAATTTAAAACAATGGGAGCAAATTAATCCCCTGCATGCATGTGTATGGTATCAGCCAAATGATAATTTGTTTTTCCAAACAGGTTATACTGTTGCTGGGAAAAACCTTATTTTCGCAGGAGGATATAAAAGCTTCTACGCGGTTAATTTAGTTAACGTTAATAAAGGTTTACATTTTTTTGCCATAGGAGCGACTTTCCCTATTTCAAAATTTAATCCAGCTGTACTTTTTATCGAACCAGGGACTTTGTATTCTTTTAAAGAAAAAAACGCATTCCCATTAATACTAAGTACTGGAATTTTTATTCCATTCAAGAAACTAATTTATGAAAAAAACAAAAGATCACCGTCGTGATCTTTTTTTATTTGTAGAAATTTTAATAGACCTCAGCCTGATAGCATTTTTCACAGTACACAATCGGTGCAAAATCTTTTGTATAAACTGTTTGTACTAGTATGTTGCATTTACCACAAACTCTTTCAATTAATTTTAACGGTGGTCTTTTATTTAATCTTCTAACATGTCTCGCATTAAAAGAATATTTAGGTAAAGGTAGATTCATTCTTTGATAAAAAGCTAACTCATTCGCTGTGATTCTAAAAGCTCCTGGGGAATATTCTTTATCTTCATCAGCACAAGCGATAATTTCATTTAGAATACTGTCATCTACTTCACTGATACTATCTGCTAAATCTTTACTTTGTAAAGTTGTATTATAATTATTCTTTTCTTTATCTTTCCATTTAAAACCTAAATTAATAGCTTCTTCTTTAGTAAGAGGATAAAAATCTATTGCTGCTGTTTCATTATAAGCAAAAGTAGAAAGCTCATTTGGGAAATGTTCACCATATTTATATACAAGCCCATGAGAGTCTATATAAGGCATTTCATTCATATGATTAATTATTTTTGGCAATAATTCTTCATATTCTTCTTTTGTATATCTTTTATTTAAAATACTATATTCCCCTTTTTTAAGACCTATGCAACCAAAAGAGTTTGAAGCTCCTGGACAAGAATCACAATAAGTTAAATCATGAGTAGAAATCCAGCATTGAGTAGAAAACAAAATTCTTGAACAATTAATACCACAATTCTCAGATTCATATATAAGTTCAGAATTATTACCCCATTGAAAATAATCCATACAATCTTGTGCGTCGAAAACCCAAGTAAGATATTTACCATCTTTAACATTAAGAGAACCAAAAGAATTCTTTACATTATGAGAATTAACAATCCAGTTACCAGAAAATTTATCAGATTTTAAAGAATGAGTAGACCTATGAGGAAATTTTTTTCTAAACTCTTCAAATTCTTTTTGAAATTTTTCTATACCTGACCTAGTGTCTAATTTTAGGTTTTCTAAAATTTGGGAATATTCTTCTTTAGAATATTTTTGATTTAAAATAGTGTAAGATTGATTCACTAAATTTACACAACCAACACAATCAGAACAATTTTTACAAGCATACAAAAAAGATGAATCACGACAACTATGACTTTCTTGAGAGAATTTTAATTTATATGAATTGTTACAATCTATGCATTCATAACAAAACTCAGAATCCCAAATACTTAAACAATCTACGCAGCTTTTAATATTTTTACCAACATAAGAATACATAGAATCCTCACTATTACTCATTCTAAACACCATGTAAGAATTTTTCATATCATGAGCACGGTGAGTATATTCACTGTTTACTGACATGCCTTGCCTAACTAAAGCCATCTTTGGTACTTTATTTCTTAATGCTAAAAATTGCTCAAAAAAAGGTTTCGAAAAATCATAATCCACTCCATATTGATAAGGATCCCAATCATCTCCATACCAAGCTTCCGGATGATAAACAGGAAAAACCGCCTCAGAAGTATACATACTAAATATATCTTTACTTGTTAAATCACATTTTCTTTTATACAAAAATCTTTCATTACTTGAAGCCATTCTCCTAATAGCTCGACACTCAGGACAAAAAGTAGGTGGTGGAACTTTTATCTTTTCATAAAATGAAAAATCATCACTTTCTATTGTGAAATCTTTTTTACAGTTTTGGCAAGACTTTATTTCACTTCGGTTTTCCATATATTTTTATTATATTTTATTTTCAGGTATAGATAAGGCGACGGATTCCATTAGGCTTTTTACACTTGAACCAGGTTGGCGGAGATATTTGCGAACTTTGAAAATTTGATCAAAAATACTTTTCATACTTTTAGTGTCGGATTTAGCATTAAACTTTTTATGTAAGGTTAATTCTATGCTATCCAAGAATTTTAAGGCTTTGGCTTTTGGTGAATCTGTATTTTCTATATCTAGACTTTCTTCTTCGTCTTCTTCCTCATCATCTTTGGTTGGTCCTTTTAATAGAACTTTCAGGAATTCTATTCTTTGGAATTTTGAAGATTTTAAAAAAGTATCTACTTCTTTGTTGATACTTTGCTCGTCGATATCTTCGCGGATCACATAAAATCTAGATAATAAAGTAGGTATAAAAATACTAACGCTCGGAGTCAGGATAAAAAAATGTGTATTCTCTATCGGCTCTTCAAAAACTTTCAAAAGAGAATTCTGAGCTTCAAGGAGAAAACTATTCGCAGAAATAATAAAAATCTTTTTACTACCCTCTTTATTAGAGAAACTTTTATTACTAGTTAAAGATTTTAAATTTTGCGCGTCTTTAATTTTAAAAGAATCTATTTCTAGTTGATAAAAATCTGGATTATTAGAAATATTAATTTTAAGTTCAGAGAGAATTTCTAAAACCAAAGGAAGGTTCACTTCTTTTTTCCCTTCTATGAGATAAGCGTGATGGAGATTGTTTTGATTTAAATGTTGTTTTAAGGCCATATTTATTAACTTATCGGATGTTGGACGTCCGATAAGTTTACTTCTTACTTAAAATTGCTTTTTTGTAAACGTCTAGGTGCTCGAGAGCCAAGCCTGTACCTTTAACTACGCAGTAGAGAGCATCATCAGCTACAGCCGCTTTAACTCCAGTCTTGCGGTAAACCAAATCCGGTAAATTGCGAAGCAGTGAAGATCCTCCAGTCATAATAATACCGTGATCAATGATGTCAGAAGCGAGTTCAGGAGGTATTTCTTGCAAGACGTCTTTTATGGCTTTTACTATTTGTTTCAATTCATTATCTATAGCTTTTACTATTTCGTTCGTTCCAACTTGAGCGCTACGAGGGAGGCCTTGGATATAGTCGCGTCCTTTTATTGTAACTTTTAATTCTTCTTCAAGGGGTACTGCTGCACCGATTTTGATTTTGACTTCTTCTGCAGTTTTGTCACCTATGGCTAGGTTGAAAGTTTTCTTGATATATTCGGCGATAGCTTGATCTATTTTGTTTCCCGCACATTTCACCGAAGTACAAGCTACTATTCCTCCCAGAGAGATAACAGCCACATCAGTAGTCCCTCCGCCGATATCTACCACCATATAACCTTTGGATTCATAAATAGGAATTCCTGCACCGATAGCTGCCAGGATTGGCTCTTTGACCACGTATGCATTCCGAGCTCCAGCCTTGATAGCTGCTTCGACGACAGCGCGACGTTCAGTCGAAGTCACTCCCGCCGGCACAGAGACCATAACATCAGGTTTAAATAAATTCCACTTACCGAGAGCTTTACCTATGAAATATCGGAGCATAGCTTCAGTCACTCGATAGTCGGCAATAACTCCATCTTTCATCGGGCAATAAGTAACGATCTCTTCGGGGGTCTTGCCTATCATATCTTTGGCGTCTTTACCTATAGCTAGTATTTTATTGTCTTGTAGAGATACAGATACCACAGAAGGCTCGTTCAAAACGATACCTCGTCCAGGCACGAAAACAAGGGTATTTGCGGTTCCTAAATCTATACCTATTTTTTTCGAAAAAATACTCATAAACCTAATATATCACATATAATCAATAATAAAAAATGGACGATAGGAGTATTTTGATGCCTAAATGATATAATAACTTTATGAAGATTTTGACAGTTATACCCTTACAAAAGAATACTTTTACTGAGGAATTAACTTATTTCTCATCTACCGAGATACCTTTAGGTAGTATCGTAACTATCACAATCCGAAATAAAAAAATGCTCGGACTTGTTATCTCTTTTGTGGATGCAAATGAAATGAAGTCGGAAATAAAAAACATGGACTTTAATATCAAGAAAGTTGTCGAGACAAAAGAGTTCTCAATCTTTAGAGATGAGTTCATCGAGTCCGCTTTAGTGACAAGCAAATATTTTGTGACTAATAAAAGTTCTACTATCTCATATCTCATCCCTCAAATCATAAAAGAAAATTATGATAAAATTGCTAAGAGTTATACTAAAGAAAGAAAAGAAAATGATATAAAAAATAAAAATATAACTACAGAAAAATTACTTTTCCAAGCACCAACTGAAGAAAGACTTTCATATTACAAAACTCTAATCCGTACTTCTTTTGCCAACAAGAAATCTATCTTTATCGTATTGCCTACTTCGCATGATATAGAATATTGGGAAAACAATCTTCAAAAAGGTATAGAGAATTTTATTTTTTCTTTACATAGTGGAGTAAGTACAAAAAAGCTTTTAGCGAAAATAGAGAAAATAGTAAATGAAGAGCACGCTATTTTAATAATTGGGACAGCGCAATATGTCTCTATCCCGAGGAATGATATCGAGACGATAATCATAGAGCACGAAAGTAGTACCAGTTACAAGACTCTCATGAAGCCGTATTTTGACTTACGGACTTTTATAGAAATCTACGCTTCCAAAACATATTCTAAAATAATCTTTGCTGATACGTTGTTGCGTTTTGAAACCATAGCGCGACGTGAACTCGAAAATATAAACGAACTTCAATCTTTATCTTTTAGAATTAATTTTGAAGGTGAAATCAAAATATTAGAACGCAAAAAGGACGAGACTCAAAAAGAAGTCTCTAAAAAGAAATGGAATATTTTGAGTGAAGAAAGTATCAAAGAAATAGGACTGACTTTGGCTGAAAATAAAAATGTATTTGTTTTTTCTCTCAGAAAAGGCCTCGCGACTTATACTGTTTGTCGTAGTTGTAATACTGAGGTGTCTTGTGATTCCTGTCAGGCTCCTTTGGTTTTATATACTGCTAATAAAGGAGAAAAAAGAATATTTAGTTGTAATAAATGTAAAATCGAGAAAGACCCACTAATAACTTGCACCAATTGCAATAGTTGGGATTTAGTCTCGCTCGGTATAGGTACAGATACGGTCATAGAAGAATTAACTTCTCTATTCCCTACTACTAAAATATTAAAATTAGATAAAGAAAGTGCTAAAACAAACTCGGGTGCGGAAAAAATAGTAAAAGAATTTGAGCGTAATAAAGGCTCTATTCTTGTAGGCACTGAGATGGCATTATTTTATATTAAAGAAAAAGTTGATTTATCACTCATCGCTTCTTTTGATGGACTTTGGACTATACCCCATTTTAAAATGAGCGAAAAAATACTTCAGATAATACTCGGCGTTATAAATAAAACGGAAAACACATTTATCATTGAGACCAAAAACGTACAAGATGATATTATCCGATCTGTCCAGAATAAAAATTTACTATCTTATGTACGAGAAGAATTACAAGATAGAAAAATATTGGAATATCCACCTTATAAAAGATTTATTAAAATTAGTTATAACGGAGATAAAGAAGAGACAAAAAAGGTTAAAGATTTCTTAACAGAATATTTAAAAGAATACAATCCGACAATATTCGGCGGATTTATTTCCAAATCCAACAATCAATATATCACCAATACTCTACTAAAATTAGAGAAAAAAGATTGGTCCTTACCGAGCTTGTCCCTCGAAGGACATCTCAATGAAAAATTATCAAAAAAACTATCGGACCTACCCGAGACTTTCAATATCCAAATAGACCCTGAAGATTTGTTGTAAACTTTGACAAAAAGTATAAAAATGTTATTATACATCTGATACTGTTCGTTGATTTATTCAGCAGCAAAACCTTTATTTAATTTTTAAATTTTTTGTAATGCAAAATCAAATTCAAAACTCACCACTTTTCCTATCTTTAGTAAAAACTGTTGGTTTGTCATTAACGCTTCCTTTAATGTTCATATTGTTATCAATAACTTGTATAATTGGAACAACTGATTTACTGAATGCTCCTTTTTATGCTTTAAAATATGTATATATGGGAAATATATATCATATTGTTGGAGCTGTAGTGGCATTCATTATTGCCTGGATTCTTTCGGCAATTAAATTGTTTAATATTGATTCAGGAAAAGAATCAGAAACCAAAGCAGATTTGAAATTAATCACTATTTTAATTATGATTCTATACACAAGTTTTGTTTTAGTTGTCAAAATTGCTTTAAACAATGTTTACAGCATGACACCGTAAAAAAAATATTTCTAACTTTAAAAAAACCTTTCAATCTTTAACAGATTTGAAAGGTTTTTTAATTCCCCACTAAAACCACAAATTCTCCTCGGACTTTATCTTTATTTTCTTCAAAATACTTCAAAACTTCTTCGGGAGTATTGGTAACAAATTGTTCATAAATTTTAGTTAGTTCTCTCGCTACACAGACTTTTTTATCTGGGCAGAATTTTACTAATGCTTCTAAGGTTTTCATAATTCTATGTGGAGATTCATAAAAGACTATCGTTCTCTTAGCAGTACTAATCTCTTTAAATAAAGTCTCTCTACCCTTTTTATGAGGCAAAAAACCAAGAAATGTGAATTCATGAGTATCAAGTCCAGAGCCAGATAAAGCTGTTATAAGAGCTGTTGCTCCCGGAATAGGAATTACTCTCACCTCATCAGGAAAACTCTCTAATACGGCTTTTATAAGCTGACTACCAGGGTCTGAGATCCCAGGTGTACCCGCATCAGAGACTAGGGCAATATTTTTACCTTCTTCGAGTAATTCTAAAATCTTATCTAATTTAGATATTTTACTCTGAGCGTGATAGCTCATGGTGGGCTTATTTATCTCGTATTTATTTAAAAGATTTTTGGTGACTCTAGTATCTTCACACAATATCAAATCCACACTCTTCAAAGTCTCAACTGCTCGAAAAGTGATATCTTGCATGTTGCCTATTGGAGTCGCCACTATGTATAAATTAGACATTTATTTTTGTATTTTATTTACGATACTTTTTAGTTTTCCACTTGTCAGCTATCTTGATACGGGTTAGAGATCTCTCAAGTTCACTTTCGAAATGCTCAAAGTCAACGTGATCCTTATTTTCCATTTTAAGTTTTAATTCTTCAGCACGAGCTTTTGCTTTTTCAATTTCTTTATCATCTATTTCTCCAACATGCACCGCGAAGTCAGCAAGAACCACAACATTAGTATTTCCTTCTTCGTCATTTTTAACTTCAACAAAACCTCCCACGACAGCCATAGGGATTTCTTCTCCATTAGAGATAGCTACAATATCGCCAGATTTTAAACCAGCAATAATAGGTATGTGCATCGGTAAAATTCCTAATTCTCCTTCTGTGGTAGGGACGAGAACTTGATCAACTAATTCTTCAAGAATAAGTTTTTCTGGAGTAACGACTTTTAGTTTTATTTGTTTGGACATAATATTACTAATTTTTAAAAATTAGAGTGCACCTTTCATATAAAATTCTCCTTCTGACTTACTATCATGAACACCGTCTAGAATTTCTTTGAATGAACGTATAGTGTCAGCTAGAGTTACATATTTTCCTTCAGAACCTGTGAATTGTTCCGCTACGAAGAAAGGTTGAGAAAGGAATTTTTGGATTTTACGTGCACGAGCAACTAACTCTTTATCAGCTTCTGATAATTCTTCCATACCAAGGATAGCGATGATGTCTTGCAAATCTTTATAACGTTGTAAGATTCTTTGAACTTCACGAGCTACAAAGTAATGCTCTTCACCTACGATATTTGGATCAAGAATTGTAGAAGATGAGTCTAGAGGATCCACTGCAGGATAAATACCAAGCTCAGCAAGTGAACGGTTTAGAACGACAGTAGAGTCCAAGTGAGAGAAAGTTGTAGCTGGAGCTGGGTCTGTAAGGTCGTCAGCAGGCACGTACACAGCTTGGACAGAAGTCACAGAACCTTTATCAGTAGAAGTGATTCTTTCTTGTAGATTTCCCATTTCTGTCGCTAGAGTTGGTTGATATCCCACGGCTGAAGGAATACGTCCTAAGAGCGCAGAAACTTCAGAACCTGCTTGAGTAAAACGGAAGATATTATCGATAAAGAAAAGCACGTCTTTACCTTCAGCGTCACGAAAATGCTCAGCCATAGTTAGACCAGTCAAAGCTACGCGCATACGAGCTCCTGGTGGTTCGTTCATTTGACCGAAAACCATGGCCACTTTGTCGAGCACTTTAGAATCCTTCATTTCATGATAAAGGTCATTTCCTTCACGAGTACGTTCACCCACTCCAGCGAATACAGAATATCCTCCGTGATTAGATGCTATGTTGTGAATCAACTCTTGGATAACAACAGTCTTTCCAACTCCCGCTCCTCCGAAGAGACCAACTTTACCTCCTTTTAGAACTGGACAGATAAGATCAATAACTTTAATACCAGTTTCCAAGATTTCAACTTTAGTAGATTGAGATACGTATTCGGGAGCCTTTCTGTGAATAGGAGAAAGCTTTTGTGAGTTTACTCCTCCGGCGTCATCAATAGCTTCACCTAGAACATTAAAGATTCTACCTAAAGTTCCCTTACCTACAGGAACAGAAATAGGACCTCCGGTATCAGTGACTTCCATGTCGCGAGAAAGTCCGTCTGTAGTATCCATAGCCACAGTACGTACGAGTCCGCCTCCGATATGTTGCTCTACTTCGAGAGTTATACTCTTGTCTCCATTTTTAACAATAAGAGCATTGTAAACTTCTGGCATATCTCCCTCAAATTCGACATCTATAACTGGACCGATTATTCTTTTTATTTTTCCTATTTTGTTCATATAATTTTTATAATATTAATAATTTTTAGTTCACACTTGCCATACCCGCACTAATCTCACTTATTTCTCTTGTAATATTTGCTTGTCTTGCTTTGTTGAATACTAGGGTTAGGTCATCTATCATTTCACTTGCAGCATCTCCAGCGTTCTTCATCGATATCATTCGGGAGGATTGTTCTGAGGCATTCGACTCTAGTAACATTTGATAAATCTGCATTTTTATTAATTTCTCCGTCAAGCTTTCTAATAATACTTTTATATCTCCTTCAAAAATATATTCATTTTTGTTTTCTTTATTCAAATTTTCTTTACTTTTTTCTTCCCCAATACTTTCAATAGCTTCTCTCAACTCTTCTTTAGAAACCGGTAAGAGTTTCCTGATCTGAGGTCTTTGAGTCAGAGCAGAAACGTAATCAGTATAAACCACATATATTTCTTTATAGACTCCTATTTTGTATTCATTAGTGATAAGTGAAGTTAGAGGACTAATATCTGAAAGAGAAATAATATCAGGCAATTCTGTAAAAGAAGCTACAACTTTCACTCC
This sequence comes from uncultured Candidatus Saccharibacteria bacterium, assembly GCA_964385945.1. Lineage (GTDB taxonomy): Bacteria > Patescibacteriota > Minisyncoccia > Phycocordibacterales > UBA9973 > UBA9973. The sequence goes on along the minus strand of CAYLQJ010000003.1, from coordinate 25,762 downwards.
TGTTCTTTGCATAGCCACGTTACCCTTTTTACCAATAGTTATAAAATCAAAATTGTCTTTACCTACAAGTTCTTTTTCTCTTAAAGTAGAAAAAGCTTTCTTGATAGCTTGAGCATTATATCCTCCACAAAGTCCGCGATTGGAAGTGATTAGAATAAATAAAATCTTCCCCTCTTCTTTTTGAGTCAAAAATGGATGTTCTAAATCTTTCAAAGAATCAGAAAGAGAAGTTAAAAGATCCCAAGAATAACTCGCGTACAAACGAGACGCTAAAGTCTTCGCCACTGCGCGTTTCATTTTGGAAGCCGAAACCAACTCCATGGCTTTGGTGATTTTCTTTGTGTTCTTCACACTCTTTATTCTTCTTTTAATTTCTTTTGTTCCTGCCATAAAATTACCTTACGGTTTTTAAGTTCTAGTTATTAGCTAAAAAATTTGTTTTAAAATCCTCTATTGCTTTCTTTAATTCTTCTTCGCCATCATCTTCCCACATTTTCTTTTCTCTGATTTGTTTCAAGAAAGTCTTTGCATTATTTTCAGTATATTCTATTAATCCAGATTCAAAGGCTTTAATCTTTTCTACTGGAACGCTATCCATATAACCTTTCACTAATGCGTATAGAGATACAACTTGGTGCTCTGTCAGGACTGGAGCATATTGTGGTTGTTTCAACATTTCAACAGCGCGCTTACCACGTTCAAGTTGGTTCTTGGTAGCGTCATCAAGGTCAGAACCGAATTGTGCGAAAGCTTCAAGTTCACGAAATTGAGCCAGGTCGAGTTTCAAAGTTCCAGCCACTTTTTTCATAGCTTTGATTTGAGCACTTCCTCCCACACGAGATACAGAGAATCCAACGTTCACCGCTGGGCGAACTCCTTTATAAAATAAATCTGTCTCTAGAAAGATTTGTCCGTCAGTGATAGAGATGACGTTTGTAGGAATATACGCTGACAAGTCTCCAGCTTGAGTTTCGATGATAGGTAAAGCAGTGATACTTCCTCCACCGTATTCTTTATTTCTTCGACAAGCACGTTCTAGAAGTCTTGAGTGTAAATAAAAAACGTCTCCAGGGTAAGCTTCACGACCTGGTGGACGGCGAAGCAATAGTGAGATTTCACGATATGCTACCGCGTGTTTTGATAAATCATCATAAATAATTAATACATCTTTACCTTGATCCATGAAAGATTCAGCGATAGCGACTCCAGTATAAGGAGCGATATATGATAAAGCTGCCGGTTCAGAACTACCCGCAGATACGATAATAGTGTAAGCCATAGCTCCACCTTCTTCGAGGCGAGTTTGGATCTTGCGAAGTTTGGAATCCTTTTGACCAATAGACACATAAACACAGATCATATTTTGACCTTTTTGATTTAAAATAGTGTCGATTGCAATAGCGGTTTTACCTGTTTGGCGGTCTCCGATGATAAGCTCACGTTGTCCACGTCCCACAGGAATCAAAGCATCAATAGCTTTAATACCAGTAGATACAGGTTGATCCACTCCTTGTCTAGTCACAACTCCAGGAGCAACTTTTTCAACTGAATAAGTCTTGTCGGTTTTGATTTCACCTTTTCCGTCGATAGGAGTACCCAAAGCATTCAAAACACGTCCGATTTGCATATCGCCTACTGGTACTTCTAAAATACGTCCCATAGGTGTAACAACGTCCCCTTCTTTGATATGAGAGAAGTCAGAAAGAACAATAATACCGACAGTATCCTCTTCGAGGTTTAGAACAACACCGACTTCTCCTCCAGCGAAAGAAACCATTTCAGAAGACTTTACGTCTTTTAGTCCTGAAACTTTAGCAATACCGTCGAAAACTTCAACGACATGACCTATCTTCTCTCCTTTAATTTGTAAAGAAAAATTCTCTATTTCTTTTTTTAAATTTTCTACGATTGTGTTGTTGTTCATAATTCTATCTGGTTAAATATTCTTGTAACTTTTTTAATTTATTAAAAATTGTTAAGTCGATAACTTCATCCGTGGTCTCTACCTTAAATCCTCCTATCAATTTTTCATCAATAATCTCGGTAAATAAAATCTTTTTGACTTTATATTTCTCTATCAAAATATTTTCTATTTCTTTTCTAAAATTCGCTTCAAGCTTTACAGGGGTAGTTATTTTGATTTTTAATATTCCGTTTTCAGTATTCGAGATGTTTTCTAATTTTTGTAAAATATCTTTGGATTTGGAAATAAGTCTCTTTTTAGCTAAGAATTTTATAACATTAGAAATAAACAAAGGTGTTTCTTTTTCATCTTTGTCTTTCCCTGCTAAGTAAATAGCATTTGCTATATCATTGTTAGAAATACTCGCCATATTTTATAAATTATTTAATTCTTTTACTATTTTTGTTTCGTAATTGTTGTCTACTTTAGTCCCTATTACCTTTTCGGTAGTTTTGATGACTAAAGCCACTATCTCTTTCTTTGCATCTTCCAGCATTTTATTCTTTTCAGCTAAAAGAGTTTTCTTGCCATTTTCTATCATTACGTTTACTTCATTTTTTGCTTCTTCTAAAAGCTCGCCTCTTTTTTGACTTGCCTCTTTCTTTGTATCTTGTATTATTTTATTTGCTTCATTTTTGGCATTAGCTAGAACTTGTTCGTATTCCTTTTTAGTAGATTCTAAAAGTTCAGAATTTTTCTTACCGTTAATTAAACCAGTAGTTATTTCTTCTGTTCTTTCTTCGATTATCTTTTTTAAAGGTTTCGCTGCTAATAAATACAAAGCTATGAATACCAAGATAAAGTTGATGATTTGTGCAATCATCAACTTCCAATCTATGTGAAATGTTGAAATAAGACCTTCCATTATATTTTTTGTTTAATTATTTAATTGAGAATGCGATAACCAAACCGTAAATAGCCACAGCTTCTGCGAACGCACTAGCTAATAGCATAGGAACCAATATTTTTCCTGCTGCTTCTGGATTTCTACCTATTGCTTCCATGGCTTTACTACCGATCATACCGATACCGAAAGCCGCACCAACTGCTGGTAGACTTATCGCTAGAGACTTTGCTAAAGGAGCTAAATTTACAACTGCACTTACTACTTCGTTTTCCATAATATTTTCCCGCTAATTGCGGATTACTTGTTAACTTTTAATTTTCCGCTAAAGCGGATTTCGACTTATTTAATAATTTAATAAAACTAAACGGCTACCTGCATCTCTTCTTTTTTGTGATGCTCGTGTTCTTCTTCATGCTCTGCATGGTCTTGAGCTGCTATTGTAAAGTAAACAGCAGACAGAAGACTAAATATCAAAGCTTGAATAAGTCCGATAAACACTTCTAAAAATAGAAATGGCGTAGGTAATACAAAGGCGAATATTGCTGCCATAGATGTAAGCAATACTTCTCCCGCGAAAATATTTCCGAATAAACGGAATGAAAGTGAAGCAATTTTAGCTATTTCACCAATAAATTCAATAATTCCTACGAAAAAAGAGATAGGTGCTACTACTAGAATACTTGGGTCTTTCCTTACTTTTGTAAATATAGAGCCAAGTTCCTGTAGTTTAACATACTTATTTAAAGTTTTCCAGGCGCCCAGAGTCACTATACCGAAAATGTTCGAACCTATAACAGCTAGAATACCTAAGGTTAAGGTAGTATTTATATCGGCGGTACCACCACGGAATAATGGGATAAAAGTCAGATGACCCTCGTGAAGCGCTGTGAATCCCATAGAACCGATAATGGGAGTGATTCCAATCCAGTTATTTATTAAAATAAAAATAAAAACACTAAACACAAAAGGGAAAATTTTATTTGATATTTTTCTATCGTTAGTGACTTGATCACAGAGAGAAAGAGCCCCGTCTAAGACTATCTCAAAAATATGTTGCATCTTGCCTGGAATTTTACTCAATTTCATTCTCAAGATTAATGAGAAAATAATTACTACCACAACTGCTAACCAAGAAGTTAGAAGTGAGTTAGTAATAGTAAAATCCCCTACTTGGAAAATAGGTTCTGCGAATATTGTGACCTCGTGTACTACAGATTCATTTGTATTATTTGTTGCCATCTTTGTTTATACTATTTTTATATTCTTTGATTTCTTTATAAATTCCAAAACAGGTTATCACAAAACTAATGAATATTAATATAAAGAATGTAATATTCTGCACATTTTCTTTAAAGAAATATTCTGAAAAAACTATGGCCAAGATAACAGGAAAAATTATCCAAGATGTTACTTTGGCATAAAAGAACATAGCCGGTTTCCACCAATCATTGTTTTCATTAAAATTTTGCATACCGGGGTGAGTGTGGATGGAATCGGACCATCGACCTCTGTCTTATCAGGACAGCGTTCTACCACTGAACTACACACTCATGAACTACGGGGACATTACCAACAACTACACACTCAAAAAAATAACTTCTTAAAAAATATAACAGAAATTTTAATTTTAAGCAAACCCTATATATATGATGATAGAAAATTACAAACAAAAAAACTACTTTTTCAAGTAGTTTTTTTGTTCAAAATTTAATTTAATTGGAATTAGTATTCACGGCGTCCACCTGAGCGACCTGCTCCGTATCCACCACCATTTCCTCCACCGTATCCACCGCCTGATCCACCAGTTCTTGGAGGACGAGCTTCCATTGGACGAGCTTCATTAACAGTTAGTCTGCGGCCATCAAATTCTTTGTCGTTCAACATAGAAACAGCATTTTGTGCTTCCTCGTCTGTTGACATTTCAACGAATCCGAAACCTTTAGAACGACCAGACATCTTGTCCATGATAATAACAGCAGATGTTACATTTCCTGCTTGTGCGAAATACTCTTTAAGAGCTTCGTCACTTGTTGAGTAAGGTAATCCCCCTACGTATAGCTTTGTAGCCATAATATTAACTTCTTCCCTTTTTTAGTAAAAAGAGACAAAAAACTAATTATAATGCCTGCCTACCGATAGGTCAGACGTAGAAACTCATTGCACTTTTAAGGCTTATCTCTGCCCTAAAATCATAGCTCACAAATTAACACAAAAAGGCTATGAATAAACTACCCCTAAAGTATGCCACACTCCAAAAAATAAAGCAAACAAATAAAAAACCCTGGTCTAAACGACGCAGGGCCTTACGGGGATGAACCACTTCAGCCATAAAGTGACTCAGGCTATTTTTTTATTTTCGGAAAATTTTGCAATTAGCAATAATACTATTAGATGAATTAACAAAATAATTCCAAGATAAAAAACAACAAATTTTATGGTTTCCATATTTAAATATTTAATTTTAAATCAAAATAAGAGCTTCATATTTATATAAACATAAAAAGAATAAAAAGTACAGTCTTTTGCAAGCTTTTATTCTTCATTCATAAAACCAGTTTGGTGATTCCAAAGTTTAGTATACATACCATCTTTAGCCAATAGTTCCAGATGGGTTCCTTCTTCCAAAATAGCTCCATTGTCTAATACGATAATCCTATCCATTTTTGAAATTGTAGAAAGTCTATGCGCAATAACTATTGCAGTCTTCCCTTTCATAAGTTCGCCTAAAGCTTGTTGAATATATGACTCAGAAATACTATCTAGAGAAGATGTCGCTTCGTCTAGAACCAGAATCGGTGAATTTTTAAGCATAGCACGAGCAATAGCCACACGCTGACGTTCTCCACCCGAGAGCTTGATACCTCTCTCACCTACGAGGGTGTCATATCCATTCTGTAATTTAGAAATAAATTCATCGGCATAAGCTTTCTTTGAAGACTCGACTATTTCTTCATGCGTTGCATCTTCTTTAGAATAACCTATATTCTCTCCTATGCTTCGGTGAAATAGTATAGGTTCTTGAGGCACATATGAAATAACACTACGCAAATCATCCTGAGTAATATTTTTTATGTTCTGACCATCTATGAGAATCTCGCCTTCTTTAATATCAACGAAACGCAATAGCATTTTAGTAATAGTCGTCTTTCCGGACCCTGAATGTCCCACTAGTCCAACTTTCTCACCAGATGAAATCTTTAAATTAAAATTTGTAAAGACTTGATTATCTTCTATATATTCAAAATTCACATTCTTAAATTCTATAACTCCATCTTTAATTCTTAACTCTTCTCTAGTATCTCTATCTTGTATGTCTGGAACTTTATCTAAAATATCTACCATTTCTTTAGCATCTGTCATTGCTTTCATAAATCTAGTTGATACAGAAGCTAATTCCCACATTTTATCAAATAATCCGAGAATATATATATAAGTCATAACAAAAATTCCTATGGTTATTAACCCTTGATTCCAAAGATTTATCATTGTATATAATATAAAAACATGAAATATAACCATAAGCCCTGCTTGTATCGAAGCTCTAATAACATAATATTTGTAAGATTTTACATAATTTGAAATATAATTGCCGACTACAAATTTAAATGATTCATTTTCTTTCTTAAAAGCTGAAAATACTTTAACATTAAAAATATTAGAAATTGAATCTGATAAAAAACCAGTTACTCTTGAATCTGAAGCTGCCCACTCAAGATCAATTTTAACTTTACTTTTAATGAAAAACAAAATAAGAATCACATATATCGCACACCAAATTAATAAATAAAAAGCTAATGTTTTTGATTGAAAATAAAGTGAAAAAAATGAAAAAATAATTGTTAATATGAGCTCCCAAAAATTTTTCAAAAAAGCTTCAGAAGAAGTTTCAAAAGATTGAGTAAATCTTTTTATTTTTGTTACCAAACTGCCTGCAAAGTTATTTGTAAAAAATACATATGAATGATTAATTAATTTTTTAAAACTAATATTATAAATATTTCTAATTGATTCAGTTAATAAACGATAGTAAACATAATCTGACCATCTTGAAGAAAAAGAAGAAATACAAAAAGAAACAGCCATAGCTATCAAAAACCACATAGAAATATTGTATCTCTGTTCTACAGATAAACTAATGTTAGTTAAAGTATCAATAATATTTTTATATAGATATCCAGCAGCAATCATTGAAAAAAGAATTCTAAAAGAACCCAGTAATAGTACAGAAAAAATAGCAATTTTATATTGCTTTGCAACTTGCCAATAATAATGAAAAATTCTTTTTATATTCATATTTTATTTACTTTAGCGTTGCGGAAGCCAGGCTTCCGCAACGCTATTTTATTCCTCGTCTTCGTTTCCTTCTTCTCCAGATTCTAGGGATTTGATAATATCATCTATTTCCCCTTCCATAATTTTAGGTAAATTATGCCAAGATTTTTTAATACGGTGATCCGTGATACGGTCTTGAGAAAAGTTATAAGTGCGGATTTTCTCACTTCTATCTCCTGTACCTATTTGATTCTTTCTTTCACCTGCATATTTCTTAGCTTCCTCTTCTTCTTTCAAAGCTTGAAGCTTGGCAGTTAGGATCATCATAGCTTTCTCACGATTAGCGAGCTGAGATCGTTCATTCGTAGAACGGACATCAAGTCCAGTCGGTACGTGAATAATTCTCACCGCAGTTTCCACCTTGTTTACGTTTTGACCACCTTTTCCTCCAGAACGCGAATATTCCATCTCGAATTCTGCCGGATTAATTTCAAAAGTAACTTTCTTTTTAATAGGAAGTACAGCTACTGATGCAGTCGAAGTATGAACCCGTCCGTTCTTTTCAGTCGCTGGGACGCGTTGAACTCTATGAACTCCGGTCTCATAACGCATCATTTTATAAACATCTTTACCTTTGATTTCAAAACTTGCTTCTTTGTATCCAGACGCATCACTCTTGGATTCATAGTTTGTCTTCCATTGCCAGTTTTGAATTTCAGAAAATCTCTCATACATATGAGCGAGCTCCCAAGCAAAAAGTGAAGCTTCATCTCCTCCAGCTCCGGCGCGAACTTCGAGAATTATCTCATTCGGAAATTCATCTTCTTCTTTCTCTTTAGCTAAAATATCTTCAAGTTGTTTCTCTACCATTTCTCTCTCTGCTTGAATAGTCTTTAATTCTTCTCCGGCAAGTTCATGTAAAGAATCATCAGACTCAAGCATAAGTCTAACTTCGGCTTCTTGTCTATTGAGGCGCTCTAAAACACCAGCCAAGTAGTTAGTATTATGATTCTTTTTTAATTCTTCTATATCAAAATTCATAAAATTTATTAACCAAAAAACGCACTCAATTTCTTAGTGCGTTTTGTGGAAGTTTATTTAGCTTTTAGAGTAGCGGCTTTACGTTTATTGAATCTATCTACACGTCCTGCAGTGTCCATGAGTTTTTCATTACCAGTATAGAAAGGGTGACATTTACTACATATTTCAATGTTGATTTCAGGCATTGTTGAACCTACAATAAAAGATGCTCCACAAGCACATTTTGCGGTCATATCAGTATTAAATTTTGGGTGTGTACCTTTTTTCATATTTTTTTATATTAGCATAGCTTTAATTTGAAAGCAAATCTATATCAGCCTGATAAGCGTCTTTATATTTCATAACGCTTTTACTATAACTACAAGTAGCTCCACCTGTACCATAATATTTACAAGCTGCTTTATGTTGCAAGGCTGTACTAGAACCAACAGCTCCTAGGTCTGTTAGATACATAGCGGAGGCCATAAAAGCATCATGAGCTGCCCAAGGGTTAGCTTCATAACCAAGCAAAGACTTTAATCTCTTTTCAAAAATTTTCCAAGTTGAAGGAATGAACTGAGCCGGACCCATAGCACCTCCGTAGCCTTGTATACCAGCCACAGGACAAGATACAGCAGTATCTAGAGGATTTATACCAAGTCTAGAAGTAATAGCTAAAAATGGATCTACGTCGCGAGTAGGTTTCATCAGATTAGTCCAGATTTTTCCACTAGTTTTATTGATACCGTATCCTTTTTTCTCGCCCTCAGTGTCAGTCAAGTAACATCTACCGACGTTAGAGCCGAGGTTACTTTCTTGTCTAAATATGGCGAGTAAAAAAGCTGGATCAATACCGAGTAATTGTTTGGCTTCATTAGCGTATTTCAAAGCTGTACCGAATTCTATCTTTTGACTTGTACCGGCCAAAGTGAATAAAGCTGCACGAATCCTATCTGCTTTAGCTTTTTTCTCGGCTGCTAATTTTTTGTATTCAGCTTCTTTGTTTTGACTAATAGACAATAATTTCTTTTTCTCAGCTTCAGCTTGTGTCGTTTTCTTTTGAGCAGTCTCAAGTTCTACTTTAGCATCAGTTTCGGCATCTTGTTTTTTCTCAAGTTCTTTCTTCTCAGATTCAGTTAGAGTTTTAACTCCTTTTATTTCATCTACAGAAACCTTGATAGCTTCTTTCAAAGAAGTATATGATTCTAAGTCATCATAAAAAGCAGATAAAGACTGAGTAGAGAAAATAAGATGAACTAAATTTTCATCATCGAAACTATTGGTCTTTCTTAAAAGTTGACCTAAGGATTCATGCTGATTCTGTATTTTTTCCGATAAAGTACTAATTTTAGAAACTTTTTCAGAAATAGAAGCTTTCAATTGAGCTATCACCAAAGCGCGAGCTTTGACTTTAGTCTTCAAGGCTGCGATTTGGGAATTTAAAAATTTCACATCCCCTGTTAAGGTACCTGTATTTTTCTTTTGGGCTTCTTGTTGTTTTAATAATTGAGCTAACTCAGCCTCTATATTGTTAAGCTCTTTTTGACAAAAGGCTTTATCCTCCGAAGGAGAATTGGCATTAATAGTAAGACAATCCAAAGCCTCTGCTTTTGGAACATTAAAAACAAAACTCAGTATAAAAATAAAAACTATGACGAATTTTTTCATGGTCATAGTTCTTATTATAGCACATAAATTTCAATTATTAGGGATATTATTCCACAGCTGGCTCTTCTTCTTTCTTTCCTTTCTTTTCTACTTCGATAGAAGATAAGTCAACAGGAGATGCAACTTCTACTTCTTCTTTTTGAGGAGTGATAGCGGCGATAACTTCTTCACTTTCTGTAATAGCGACTACACCTTTAGGTAAGACTAAGTTGGAAACTAGGATAGAACTATCTAGATCAACGAGTGGAGAAATATCTACTGTGATGGATTGAGGTAAATCTTTCGGTAAAGCTTCTACTTCTATTTCATAAAGAACTTTTACCAAGTTTCCAGTACCTGATTTTACAGCAGGAGAAACTCCGATGAATTCTAGTGGTACAGATACAGTGATTTTCTTGTTCATATCCACAGCTAGAAAATCCACGTGTGTAGGAGCACTTGTAATAGGGTTTAATTGCACTTCAGAAATAAGAACGTTTAGGATTACGGTACCTACGGTCAATTTTACAGTAGTAGATTCACCAGCTTGTTGCCAAACTTTCTTGAATTCATTCAAGTTAACAGTGATCGGAGTACTCTCTACGCCAGCTCCGTAATACACAGCCATTATTTCTTCTTTTGCTAAATTATCTTTTAAATTTCTTTTTTTCGCTTTTATTTCAAACATGGGTATGATTATATATTAAAATTATAAAGAAAGCAAATAAATCGATTCTAGGATTTATCGATGCTTATATGAGCGTCGAGGTATTCTCTCGTACCCAAACCTCCGTCTTTCAAAGGGACTTTTTTACCAGGATTTAGTAAATATTTTGGATCAAATATCTCTTTTGTGTTTTTAAAAAGGGATATTATATCGACGTTATACATTTTAGAAAGAAAAGCACTTCGGACTAGTCCATCGTTGTGCTCGGCAGTATTAGAACCTCCAAGCTCGGCGACTATTGTATAAACTTTCTCAGAAACCTCTTCGATGATATTTCTAATCTTGGCGTCTTTAGGATTAAGTAAAGTATAGATATGTAAATTGCCGTCTCCAGCATGACCTCCAATAGCGAAAGTCATATCTTTTTTGTATTGATTTAATATCGCGTAAAGTTTCGGGAAGAATTCTGGCAGTTTTTCGGGGCGGACTATGACGTCATCTATGAAAGGCTTGGATTTCACTTTCTTTAAATGATAGCGAATTAGATTGAAAGCTTCGTGACGAATAGTCCAATACTTTTTAGCTTCGAATTCATCGCGAGTTAGATGCACTCCAATATTTTTAATATTTTTTAAATCATTCCGCGCATTTTCGGCTTGCTTATTTACCTCATCTTGATTCTCCCCAGCAAATTCTACGAGCAAGATAAGTCTCGGAAAACCATGGCGCAGAGTCATAACTGTCTCGGGACCAAAACTAAATATTAATTTGAAAAGATTTTTCCATCCAAGTAATTTAATAAAATCCCAAATATATTTCAAAACAAGTAAGAAAGTCTTGTCGTCATAAGACTCTAAAGTCTCGGGCTTATGTTTCAAAATATTATTTACTAAAGTTGGAAGTATCTCTATATCTCTCAAAAATACAACTAGAAGCTTACGATAAGGAGCGTCCTTAACTAATTTAAAAGTGATTTCAGTCGTAATACCTAGAGTTCCTTGAGAACCAACGAGTAGTCTATTTAAATCAAAATATGCATCTTGAGGTCGAAGTCCATCAAAGTCCACAACATTCCACAAAGTATAGCCTGCAGAATTTTTAGTAACTTTTGGTTTAGCGTTCAATAATTCTTCTTTGTTTTTTAAAATTAAATCATAAACCTGTTTGTAAATATTCCCCTCAAAATCATTTTGCGCAATTTTATTTTCTAATTCTGTTTTAGAAAGAGGCTTCACGGTATATAAATTGCCATCACTAAATACAACTTTCGCTTCATGGATAAAATTCTCAGTCTTACCGTATGACAAAGTTCGTTCACCGGCAGAATTATTACCAAACATACCTCCAACAGCATTAATATTCTTAGAAGCTGTATAACAAGGCAGTATCATTCCTTTCTCCAAAGTTATTTTTTCAAAATCTCTATAGTACATGCCGGGTTCCACAGTAATGGTATTAAAAAATTCAGATACATGCTTTTTATGATTGTCTGGTTGAGCCTGCGACCCGAGGACATCAGAAAAAGCATTATCTGAATTTTTACTAGAATCGAAAGACACCAAACTATTCATATAACGAGTAAAGTCTAAAATGATAGATTCTCCAATAGATCCTCCTGACATACAAGTCCCCGCACTACGAGGAGTTATCGCTAGATTTGGATATTTTTCCTTATTCTCACTCACCCATTTCATTAGATTTTGAACATCAGTAGAATTCACAGGGAAAAGCACCAACTCTGGACGCACCTCTAAAACAGAAGCATCATGAGAGTACTTAGTAAGAACTTCATCACTATTTTCAATATCTCCCTTAAAAAACTTTTTTATTTCTTCTTGCATAAATATATTATAACCTATTTAAAAAATTATTTTAATTTTAAAATTTTTGAAATTATTTCTTTTCTTAACCACAACTTATCTGTTTTACCAATATCACCTTCAAAGGAAATAGAAATAGTTGGGATCAAAAGATTTTTAATTTCTTCATTTTTTGTATATATGTAATTTACACCTTCACTGATTGATGGAATAGATAATAACCATTTTGGTTTATTGTATGATTCTAAAGCGTCTTCAATCTCATTTTTATAATTTTTGATAAAATTTGAGCCATCCCATAATTCAAGCTGTCCGAAAACAATATCATATTTAATTCCATAAGTATCATCTATAATTGCTTGTTTTGGATTATCATTAATAAATTTTTCTTGCTCAATAAAATATATATTTTTCCAGTCTACTTCAAAATTAGCAAACTCTTCAAGATCTTTTAACGCTATTATATCCCGATCAGTTGTGACTGAAGATTTAAGATTGAGCGTGTTGGATATAATTCCTATTGCTAAAAGTTTGGCATCATTTGGATCAATCAAAATATTATTTTTCTTGTATTCTTCCCATATAAGAGTAGTACATGAACCCACTGGTTCGATTTTTGCCTTATCCCCTATTTTATTTACCCAATAATCATCAAAACCATGCATATGATGGTCAAAAAGTTCAATAACTTTATCATGATCAACAGTTTTAGCGATATGATCTGGATTAGATATATCAACTATAACAAACTTATCATTAGGGCTAAGATTTGTATTAGTTACAAAATCACTAGTCCAATTTTTTACAGAATCTGTCACACTTGAATTCAAAACACCAGGTAAGTACGCAATAGCTTCTTTACCTTGTTTTTTTAATAAATGAGCATAAACTATAGCACATGCATAAACATCAATATCAGTATATAGATCTCCTGCAGTAACATAAATCATATATTACATCATATTAAAAAGTTTTAATCTCGCTTCTACTATCTCTTCTATTTTTTTTACAGCTGGTTCTAGGATTTTAGACGGATTTATTTCATTTGGATTATTATTTATAAATTCCTCTACCGCCTCTTTCCATGCTAGACGAATCTCACTATTGATATGCACGATATTTACTCCTGCTTTGATAGCGTTTACGAAATCTTCATCTCTTAGACCTGAACCTCCGTGAAGCACTAAAGGTAAATTCGTGATTTCTTTAATTTCTTTTGTACGTTCGGCATCTATATGAGGTTTGCCGCTTTTGATAAGCCCGTGCACTGACCCGATAGACGGAGCGAGTAAATCTATACCAGTATCATCAGCGAATCTTTTCGCCTCTTCTGGACTAGTTAAGATCCCTACACCTTCAGGAATAGACTCTTTGATATTGCTTCCTGTGCCAATATACCCAAGCTCAGCTTCTACGAGCACTTCACGTCCGGAATTAGTAAAAACTTCGCGTGCATATTCTACACATTTTTTAGTCAAAGCGACGTTCTCTTCATATGGCAAATGCGCTCCGTCAATAATAACCATATCAAAACCTGCATCAATACAAGCCTTTACTCTCTCAAAACTGCCGTGGTGATCCGCATTTAAAAATATAGGATAATTATCTCGCTCACGTAGAGAGTGAACAAGAGCAACGACTTCAGAAAGTCCTACAAAAGATTCTTCGCCTTCTGAAACTCCGATAATAACTGGTAGATTTAATTTCTTGGCTGCATTATAAATCCCATGCAAACCTTCTAAATTTGAAATATTAAAATGCCCAATAGCAACTCCATTCTCCCCCGCTTCTTTTATATATTCACGTAATGTTTTCATAAAAATATTATAACATACTAATAAACCTCATTTTTGTAACAACTTTCACAATACACAATTTCAGGTCTTTCGGGGGCGTAATTGGTCACAATACCAGTATTACATTTTGCACAGTTACGATTCCAGAATTTATATGGTCCACGACGGACTATACGGTCTTGATGACGACAATAAAAACATTTGTGAGGTATAGGTAAATTCATTTTCTTGTAGAAGAGTAATTCTTGTTCTGTGATTTTATAATTACGATTACAATCTGTACAAGCTAAAATCTCACTAGTTATAGTATCAGGTACATCACGAATATGATCTGGAATATTTTCTGATAATAGAGTCTCTTTGCCTGTAGTTTTTTGAATATCATCTTCCCATCTAAAACCTTGGGCTAGAGCTTCTTCACGAGTTAAAGGCATATTATCTTGAGCAATACTTTCATTATATGCAAAAGGTGCGATTTCTGGAGGCATCATAAGACCATATATACCCAGGTCAGTTAATTCTTTGAATATATGTTCTCTAATTTTTTCGTATTCAACTTTATCGTATTGTTTGTTTAAAATAGAATATTTAGCGTGTTTTAAAGCATCACAACCGATACAATCTGTACAATTTGAAATATAAAAACCATTTAAAATATTTTGAGAATGTTCTGCTCCATATGTACCAATAGCATTTACTGTATGTCCAGTCGCAACACATTCCAATAATCTTTCTGCTTTAGTTCCATATCCAATAGTCCCCATAGAATCTTTAATACTTTTTGAAGAAAATAAATATTTAGAATCTTCTGCTCCTGATACTTCAAAAGAATCTACAACATTTTTTGAATCATAAATATATTCACCAATACAATTTATAGTTTTGATATTATTATTTTCACGATGAGGGAAACGCAAGGTGAAGTCTTTAAAGGTCTTCTTAAATTCTTCTATCTTTTTATAACTACCTAATATCTCATTTACTTTTTCTATATAGTCTTCTTTTGAATATTGCTCATTTAAAATACAATTAGATTTATTATTCAAATTTACGCAACCAAAACAATTTACTAGATTTTTACCATTTAAAATAAAATGGGAATCAACACAATTAACCACATTTTGTGAATGTGTGGTTCCGTATGACTCTTGAATATTAATAGATTCATAACAATTCTCAATATTGACTCCAAAATACAAATCAGCAGAAAATCTACCATTTCTAATTCCACGAGAATACAACAATTCTTCAGCTGGACTAGTGTTAAAAACAAGATAACAATTCTTTAGCGCACTAACCATGTTAGCATATTCACTATTTAAATTTGGTCCATCTCCGGTAGTTAAATAAGTTGTAACTTTTGGAACTTTTAATAGAAGTTCTCTTAATTGCTCTATATAAGATCTGTTAAAATCATAGTCCATAGCATAATCACGAGCATCCCATTTATCAGAATTAAAACAAGAATGACAATAGACCAAATAAGGAGATTTGGGATTATACATAGTCACAATACTTTTAGCACACAAGTCACATTTGCGACCTGAATAAAGAGTAGTCTCATTGCGCCACATAGCACGCATCTTAAAACGACAATCAGGACAAACTTCCGGTGTAGGGACTTTCATTTTCTCATAAAAAGAGAAATCATTCTGATCCAATTCGAAACTATTTTGACACTTTTTACATTCCCTGTTTTCTTTTTCCATTTTTTATATAAGCTCTTTCAAAAGCTTGATAACCATCTGAGGATTTGCAGAGCCTTGAGACTCTTTTATAACTTTACCTACTAGAGACATAATCGCATTTTCTTTTCCAGATTTATACGTCGCTACGACTTCCGGATTCTCGGCTATTATTTTCTCTACTATGCCTTTTATCTCCCCTTCGTCATTCTTTTGAATCAAGTTTTTCTCTTCGGCAATTTTCAAAGGTGAAGAGTCCTCGACTACAATCATAGCTAGGATATCTTTGGCTACGCGAGACGAAATCTGACCTTCTACCGCTAGGGTTATAAGTTCGGCGAAATTCTGTTTACTTGGGAGCTTTGCTTCAGCGTTCGCTTTCTTGATACCAATATAATCAGTCAGGATATAATTTGAAGCAGTTTTAATTTTCTCTTTATCGTTCAAAATCTTTGCAACCTCTTCGAAGTACAGAGCTAGGTCTTTATTGTTAATATATATTTCAATATCTTCATCTTTGATTCCATAATCATTTTTATATCTCGCTCTTTTACTTACTGGCAATTCTGGAAGCTCGCTCTTCATTTTCTCTAAATCAAAAACTTTATGTAATTCCATTTTAGCTAAATCCGGATCAGGAAAATATCTATAGTCTTCGCTAGATTCTTTCTTTCTCTGACTTATTGTCTTTTGTTTAGCTTCGTCCCAACCGCGAGTCTCTTTGACTATCTCGTCCTGCATTCCCTTTTCCCAGAGTTCGGTCATGCGTTCTACTTCATATAAAATAGCGCGTTCTACAGTCTTGAAAGAATTCAAGTTTTTCACTTCTACGTAGCCTTTCCAGAGTTCATCACGCACAGGAGAAATAGAGACGTTCGCCTCAACGCGCATCTCACCTTTTTCCATATTGGCGTCGGAAACTCCGAGGTATTGCAAAAGTAATTGATATTCACGAGCGAAATTACCAGCTACTTTTGAGGCTTCGAGCGCGGTATCGAAAGTATGCGAATCAGTAACGAGCTCCATAAGAGGTACACCTGCGCGATTGAAATCTATCAAAGAGAAATCTCCGCGATCATGCTTGTTGTTCGCTGTATCTTCTTCTAGGTGAATACGAGTGATAGTCATGTCGGCAAGAGCGCCACCTTTAACTATAGGATATTTAAGTTGAGAAATCTGATAGCCTTTCGGTATATCAGGATAAAAATAATTCTTGCGGTCGAATTCTGAAAAGTCTGCAATATCAGCTCCGATAGCGAGACCGACTTTGACTACGTTCTCTATAGCTTTCTTGTTAGGTACAGGTAAAGCTCCCGGATGAGCCATACAAACCGGGCAGATATTTTTATTGGGTTCTGTTTCCTCAGGATCGTTCGCACAAGAGCAGAACATTTTGGTCTTAGTATTCAACTCTGCATGTATCTCAAGTCCGATTGTTACATAATATTTTTTCTCCATTATTAGAATATAGCATAAATATAAGTGATTGAAAAATAAAAAACACCACTTACATTAAAGCAAGCAGTGTTTGTTAAAAAAAAGGCTATCACACAAATTTCTTTGCATCTAGAGCTTCGGGATACGATTGGCCCCGTATTTATTAAATCTTTAAAAAAGATATAAATTTGGCCCCTTAGCTGCTAGTCCGGGATTCTAACCCTTTAACCAAAAAGATCTATAATTGGCGTTCACCTTCAATATCAGAATATCATAAAGAATAAATTAAAGTCAATATTATTTCTTTAATATTTTTATTAATTCGTCCATAAATTTCTTTATAGATGCATCATCATAGAGAGACAACACGAAAACTTTCTTGCCTAATTTTTCAAAATCTTTTAAGGCTTTATCTATAATTTTCGGATTATCTACTACGTCGCTTTTAGTTAGAAGGATTATTTCTTCTTTTTCTTGAAGATCAGACTCATCGTCGATATCTATATTTTGATTCTTCTTGTCAAAAGCTTCTAATTCTTTACGAATCTCTTTGTAGCTTTTCATCATATTTGGATTCTCAAAGGATACTAAGTGCGCTAGGATTTTAGTACGTTTTACATGTCTCAAGAATTTAATACCGAGACCTTTACCTTCACTTGCACCTTCGATAATACCCGGAATATCGGCTATGATATATCCATAAAATTCTCCTAAGTTTGGATCAAGAGTGGTAAAAGCATAGTCGCCAACTTTCGCATCCGCACGAGTCACAGCATTCAAAAGTGAAGACTTCCCTGCATTCGGATATCCAACGAGTCCAATATCAGCAATAAGTTCGAGTTCAATATGAAAATCGCCTACTTCTCCAGGTCCACCCTCGTTTGATTCTTGCGGTGTAGTATTCGTAGAGCTCTTGAAATGCTCGTTACCGTATCCTCCATATCCGCCTTTCAATATTAAAAATTTCTCGCCTTCATGAAGGAGTTGCCAACGCTCACCAGTACCTGTATTGGTAATGACAGTACCTATAGGTAACTCGAGCACCATATCTTTCCCGTTAGCGCCGTGCAGACTTTTACCTCCACCGTCACCTCCGTCTTCTGCTTGGAAAATTTTCTTAGCTTTGTATTTATGAAGAATGTTGATATCTCTCACAGCCAGGACGAAAAAGTCGCCTCCACGTCCACCGTCGCCTCCCGCAGGTCCTCCCTTTTCTATAAATTTCTCTTGACGCCAACGTACTACTCCGTCTCCTCCACGTCCTGCTTCCCCATGTATTTTTAATTCATCGATGAATGCCATTTAGCTATAGTATACTACAATTTAAAGAATTTTGCGAACGAGAAACTTTCTTTATAGTTTAATGCTTTTTCTGCAAATTTAATTGCATTTTCTTTAGTATCCAACTTAGCAAAAAATCCACTACCATGTACAAACAGAACTCCTTCTAAATTATCTTTTTTAAAAACATCTGAAGTAACAGAATTCATTCCTCGCCAATTTTCTGGAAATAATTTACGACTTTTAAAAGTTCCTGGATCTTGATTTATAGCTTCAACAGTATATCCACTATTAAGACCAGGGTAAATTAAATAAATAGGTTCAGGATAAGAAGACAAAATTTCTTGATACATATAACGAGGGAAAGATTCCTCTAAGAAAATAATACTTTTATTTTTGTAGTCACTATTTAGACAAGCATTGTGAATAATTTTTGAACATTCATTATCGTCAAATGCAACCTTAATTTCCCTTTTTAACAATTCAACAACTTTATTTACTTGATCAATAAAAATCTGATCAATGTGATTTTCTCTTTCTTTCCAAGTAGGTTCAAAAATAACAAAAGGTCTCCACCCTGGGTAAATTTTAGTATTTTTAAAATTTAAAGTTCCCAAATCAATTCCATTGTCGTTTGCATCAATTGGCGAAACTATTTCTCTATCTATCATTTCCCACACTTCTTTATTATTCTCGCAAAGTTCCATACCAAAATGCTTCCAAACTAAACCAAATGCGGCATAAGGAATACCATTTTCGCGTTTACCTCCACCTCCTTTCTGGTGATGATCGAACCTCTTAACTGCTGGGTCATAAATACCCCCAACGTCAAAAACATAATCAGCATTTTTAATGACCTCCATATCTCGAGTGCGAACTATTTCATATTCAATTCCTTTTATATCTAAATACAAAGAAAGTGTTGCGGCTGCAAAAAGATCATCTGCATGAAAAGAACCGTTATGTGTTACTAAGCGTTTTTTAGTCATAAATTAAAATAAAGAATCGACAACTTTTTTAATAAAAGCTCCGTCCGCTTTACCTTTTAAATCTTTCATTATTTCACCTACGAATTTACCTTTTTCTTTCGGGTCAGTAATATTCATATCTTCTTTCTTGGCCTTTATTATCTTTATCACTTCATCGTCATCCATCATCTTTGGTAGATAAGTAGAAAGTATAGCTAGTTGAGACTCTTCTTCAGCTACTAAATCCTCTCTGCCTCCGGACTTGAATTGCTCTATAGAATCCTTCCTCTGTTTTGATAAGCGGGTAATAACAGCTATTACCTCCTCGTCAGTTAGGATTTCATTGGGTTTTCGGTTTTTAGAGACGAGTTCATTCATAAAAGCTGAAACCATACCCCTCATAACCTCAAGACGAATAGTATCTTTGGCCATCATAGCCTCTTTTATTCCATTTTTTATTTGTTCGTGTAACATAAATTAATTATAGCAAAATATGTTATAATTACGAAATGCATAAAATAATATTTTTTGATACCGAGACTACGGGTAATACTGACAAGGACTACCTTTGTCAGATAGCTTATAAAGATAACTCTTTAGAATTCAATAAACTTTACAAACCTCCAGTACGGATTCCCGCCGAAGCTTCAGCTGTGCATCATATTTCTAATAAAATGGTAGAGGACAAGCCTCTCTTTAAAGCAAGTGAAGATTATAAAAGTCTCAAAGACCTTTTTGAGAGTACTGAAACTATCTCTGTCGCTCACAATGCGCCTTTTGATATTGGCATACTTAAAAACGAAGATATCTATGTAGCGAAATTCATCTGTACCCTTCGTGTGGCTCGTGCTCTCGACCCCGAAGAGACTTTATCTTCATACCGATTACAATTCTTGCGTTATGCACTCGACATAGAGATAGAAGCTATAGCTCATGATGCATTTGGAGACGTATTAGTTTTAGAGAAACTTTTCGATAGACTTAAAACAAAAATTAAAACAACCGAAAACATAGACGATGATGAAGCCATCAACAGAATGATAGAAATATCCTCTCACCCTTCAATATTCAAAAGATTAAATTTTGGTAAACATAAAGGTAAAAGTATTGAGGAAGTAGTACGTACTGACCGTGGATGGCTCGAATGGTTATTGGGCGAGAAAATGAAAAGTGACCAAAATGAAGAAGATTGGATTTATACACTCAAACATTACTTAAATAAATAATCAAAAAATATGGAATTTATAATCACAATAATTGTAGGAATAGTAGCTGGAGGAATCATAGTTTATTTTCTACTAGAAAAAGTTTTTAAGAAAAACAATCCCGAAGATAATACAGGCTTGCAATTGATATTGACTCAACTGAACGAACTCGGCCGTGTAGTGGATATGAAAATTGGCGAAAGTCACAAACAAGTCCGCGAGAGTTTGCAATTCCATTCCACAGAATCAAACAAAATAATCCGCGACGTCACCGAGAAATTAACCAAATTAGACGAGACAAATAAACAAGTAGTATCTTTTGCTGATCAACTACAAAGTTTAGAAAATATTTTACGCAATCCAAAACAACGCGGAATATTAGGTGAATATTATCTCGAGACAGTTTTGAAAAATGTCCTTCCTCCAGGAAGCTACCAAATGCAATACCCTTTCCCTGACGGGACTATCGTCGACGCTGTCGTATTCGTCAAAGACAAGATAATACCGATAGATTCTAAATTCTCTCTCGAGAACTACAATAGAATGATCGAAGAACAAGAAGCAACCGAAAAGAAAAGACTTGAGACAGTTTTCGTAAATGACCTCAAGAACAGAATAGTAGAAACTTCAAAATACATCCAACCTACAAAGAACACTACAGACTTTGCATTCATGTTTATCCCTCACGAAGCTATCTATTATGACTTGATAACCAATAAAGTCGGAGCGAGCGAAGACGGCGATAATCTTATCCAAAGAGCGAGCGGTAAATATAAAGTCATCATAACTTCCCCTACTTCTTTCCTCGCATATCTACAAACAGTCTTGCAAGGATTAAAAGCTATGCAAATAGAAGAGTCCGCTAAAGAAATCATTAAAAAAGTAGAAGACCTAGGCAAGCATTTAAAAAGCTATGATGAATATCACAACAAGCTTGGCAATGCTCTCGGCACCGTAGTGAATCACTACAACGCATCCAATAAAGAATTAAAAAAGATAGACAAAGACGTCTTGCGTATCGCAGGATCTTCACCAGAACTAGCTTTACTTGAGGTAAGTAAACCAGAGACAGATTAAAATATGATATACTTTTGTTGCCATGGAAGAAGGAAACTTTAATAAAAAAGAAAAATTTGATTTTGTAAAAAATGAAAATTTTACGAGTTTTTTAGCTAAAGGAGAAATTTTTAAAACAAATTTACCTGATGAAGTAAAGAATAACCCTGAGCTAATTAAGGAATCTATGGAAAGAAAAGAATTATTAGAAAGCCTAGAGAATATATTTTTTAAAATACCAACCTTAACGAATATAGAAGACGCTCTAGACCAAAACTTAATAACAATAGAAGAAATAGAGAAATTTTATATTTCTATTGTTGAGCTTATTGAAAAAGACAAAAATAGTCAGAGATTGCTTTTATACTTCCCTTTTGAACTATTACCAAATGAAAAATATGAGAAATTAATTTTCTTTAAAAATTTTTATAAATCCAACTGGAAAGAATTATTGAATGAAATAGATTTAAGAGAAAATTTTAACACCGGAGATGTGCTTGAACAAAATTTAAGAAATAGCCCCTTGGCTGGAGTATCAAAAGCAGCTCACTTGATACCATTTTTAATTGAAAAAAATATATTATCTACCACTGAATTATTGGACTTATTAAAAAAAGAAAAAAGTAGTATTACTACTGATGGCATGTTAGACACACTCAGAATATTAACTGAAAAAGGATATTTAAAAGAAGAAGAATTAAAAAAAATAGAAGACTCAAATGATGTAAACATTAAAAATACAATCAAACTAATAAGATATGACCTTAAAGAAGAAAGACTAGAGAAAAATGACATTATCACAGAAAAGAATATAGAGTCTTTAGGAGAAGTATTTAATTTAATGAATGTAGAAATTAATAATATTAAATCAAATATTCTTAATAAAGAACAGTTAACTCAAGAAAGAACTAATTGGTTAACAAATACAGAAAAAGAAAGGATAATAAATAGATACTCAGAAATGATTTATCAAAATTTTTCTAATTCAGGAGAAATAGAGAATGTTTTAAAGAATGAAGATTTAAAGGAAGAAAATCTCATCTCAATTATAAAAGCTATAGAAAAAAATATCATAAATTCTAACCAGAAAGATGATTATATTAACTTATTGAATAAACTAAAGTCAGAACAAAATAATGTTATTAAAGACCAAATCTTTAATACTTTAAATAGACTGAAATCTATTAATATGGATGGAGGAATTTTAAATGAAACAGAAATTAATAAAATAAAAAATGATAAAGAAAAAGAAATAGAGTTAAAAATGGTAAACATTTTATCTGAAATAAAAAATAATAATATTTTATCAAAAAATGTTTACCCTATCACTCTTCTTTATGGGTCACATGTTAAAGGATATGATAAAGAAACTTCAGATTTAGATATAGGAGTCTTTATGAAAGAAAATTCAGATCTTACAAACCAAACAGAAATAGAAGAGTCATTTAAACACATATTAAATAAATTGAATATTAACGGATCAGTCATTGAATTTTTATTAAAAAAAGAAAATGATTCTATTTTTATAACTAACTATGAAAACCTAGCTGAAAATCTAGAAGCTAGCACTATCACTTCACCTCTTACTGGAACTTGGTATGGAGACAAAAAATCCATAGAAACTTTACAAAAACAATTAATACCAGAGTATTTATATTCTGAAAATAAAAAGATTAAAAATGTTGATGCCAGAAAAATTTGGTTGAAAGATCTGGAAAGAAATTTAATTCAATATAGATTAATGCATAAAGGCTACATTGAAAGGAATATAGAACAAGGTGGTATAAATTCAATATATAAAGATGAAATAGATGGTGAGAGTATGTTTTATGATTCTGGTTTTAGGAGACTAGCTACAAAAATCTACCTAGAAAAAATATTTTTACCTCAACTTAAAAAATAAAAAAAAGGCTTGCTGTATAAACAGCAAGCCTTTATGAATTTCAAACAAAGAACATTACAAATTTTTGTCCGGTAACAACATAGAACTTCTACGTTTCATCATTTCCGGTCTCCTTGGAGTTCTAGAAAGCATAACTCGCAAGGTTGGAAGTGAGCCGGTTCGACTAGCGTCATTAAACTTAGAAATTGCTTTAGGAGCAATTCTACTAAACAACAATCTACTTGCACCAGGTTTAATTTTGTCTCTAAGATTATCCATTTTAGCTGTGTCTTTAGGGTCAATTTCACCTGTTTGTACCGCAAAATATGCTACCTGCTTGACTTCTAAAGACACATTTTTCCAATTAATCAGTCCGATACCCATTCCATTTTTCTGCAAAGCACGGGTTGACTCAAAAGGATCTGCATCTTCAACACTTTGAGTGTCTACGCCCACACCAATAACTTGATGAGGGTTGCTGTCAGAATCAAAATAAATATTATCTTCTGCAAAATCTCTACCTTCTTCTAAACCTTGAATGTACTCAATAGTTAATTCATTATTCACAGAACCATTTTCGTTTATCACGACGATAGGTACGCCAAAACGGGTTTCAAACTGTCCCATTACAAAGTAAAACATGTTACGTACTTTAGGGCTATAA
This sequence comes from uncultured Candidatus Saccharibacteria bacterium, assembly GCA_964385945.1. Lineage (GTDB taxonomy): Bacteria > Patescibacteriota > Minisyncoccia > Phycocordibacterales > UBA9973 > UBA9973. The sequence continues at coordinate 1,552 of CAYLQJ010000003.1, read as the reverse complement.
CCTGCGACAATTTGTGCAATAGGAATCATAGATGAAATATCCATACCCATACCAGCATTACCTGATGTACCAGCAAACATAAACATGGTCAATATGTTAGGATCAATACCGAGCGATGCAGCAAAATTATTAACTTGTGAAGTTGAAGGCTGAACACCTTCTGCAATTTCTGCGTTTACATCACCGGATGCCACTTGAGGACTCTCAGTTTTCGGCTTAAATTGCTCAAACACCTTTCTGTTAGTAATCAATGGAGCGCCAGTAACACTAGCAAGCTCCTCTTCAGTTTTAAATACTTGCATATCCGAAGCTTCTTTTACACCAGCCTCTTCTAATTTTGCAATGTGGTCTTCAGTAAGACCTAGACCAATTAATTGGTCTTTCAATTCTTGATTCATTTTTAAGAATTTAAATGTTTAAAAAAATTGTGAATTAAAATAAAATTAAATTAAAAATTTTTCTTTTTCGGTCGGACCAAATCCTATCATTCTAATAGGAACACCCAACCTTTCATCCAGCGTGGTCTTACACAAATCAATTATTTCTTCTTGAGAAGAATTTTGATTCAGGTAATATTCATTAATTTTCGGGGTGCAATTACTCAGACTTTGAGTCAAAGACTTTTGGTAAGATATCTGATCTGCTTCGTTTACAAAATTTTTATCCAAAATATTTCCATTGTCTGAAAAATATCTTGGATCAGTATTATTGTAACTCTGACAAACTGACCACTTACCTAATTTAACCATTGAGTCCAAGCAATTTAAGCAAATTCCATCATACATCTGAGCTCCACCCGAAGTCTCTATAGCATATCGCAAGGATACAGTATCAAGTGGTCCTATTCTAACCTTACCGCGGTAGCGATTAGGATTTTCAAGTTCACTTGTACCACTATACAAAGCTTTTGTCATTGATTCATCATCTACAACAAATGGCCCTGCTCCATGTTTTATTTGGTATGCGCGAGTTACTCCAAGTCTCACCACTTGTCCATCATAATCATTTTCTTTGAGTAAATCCCAAGAAGTGATCTGTGGAAGGGTACGGAGTTTAGAAGTATGTGGCGAAAATCCCTTCAAGCGGTCCGTGAGGATGCCATGAGAACTTTCAATAACAGCGACGCCATCACGATTCAAAATATTTTTTCTAAGATAATCTCCATCTACAATATTTAACTCTCGAGCTAAAGATTTAAATTGATCAACTATATATTCAAAATACCCTTCGTCGTTAAAGATATCCATTTCTTTTGACATAAACTTAACATCATTTATGAGAATTGAATTTTTAGAAATATATTCTATCTCAGAAAATTTTTGCTCTCTTATTTTTTTAAGTTTATCTTCAAAAGAACCTCGTAAATGAGAAATCCTGAAAGCTAAATCAGGAAACAACTTTGAGTCCATAAAAGCTTCACCTCCACCTGTACCTATTATGCTTCTCGGATTATTTTTTAGAGCAAGCTCTTTAATCCTCGAAGCTCTACCATGATAAGGTGTGGTGCATAAAGTATCTTCATCAATAGTTAGTAATGAAAAAGGGTCTTGAA
>CAYLQJ010000002.1:0-44603 GCA_964385945.1 uncultured Candidatus Saccharibacteria bacterium | reverse complement strand
TTATTTTTTATCAAAACATTTTTTAATAATCTGTAGCTCATTTTTTGGTTTTTATTTTTATTTATTTTTTCTAATTCTAGGGCTATGAGAAGACTTTGATTATAACCTCGTTCCCTTAATCTTTTTTTAGAAAGGGGAATGGGGATTAATATGGGGTCTTTGAAATTCTCCAGCATCTCGAGGTCGGCTAATTCTTCTAACATTCTCGCATAAAGTATATCGGCAAATATTTTAGATAAATCTTTCTTGTTTTTGTATTTTAAATTCCAAATAGATTTTTTGATGATAATATCTCTATAATCATAAATAGGGTATATGTATGGATCTACTTCTTTTTCTGAGAGTTGGGCCCGGCTCAAGCAATTAATACAAAGGGTGGGTCCTTTCTGAGAGCAAATAATACAATAATTGGGGAAAACAATGTCTAAGATAGTGTTTAGAATTTTCATTATATGTTATACTATAGTAGTATTTTATCATATATTTTTATCCAAATGGACAATCCTTTTCAAAAAATTTTAGACGGAGTTTCAGGTATGTTAGGCAACAGTTCTGCTTCTGGTGGAGAGGGTGCTTTAGGTATTGATATTGGGTCTTCGGCTATCAAAGTTGTGGAAATTAAAAAGAAAGGTGGTAAGGCTATGCTTGAGACTTATGGATCTATCGCTCTTGGACCTTATGCAGGGCTCGAGTTGGGTGCAGTCACAAACCTACCTTTAGAAAAAATAGTAGAAGCTTTAAAAGAGGTACTACAGCAATCCGGTTCTACTACTAAATCCGTTGCCCTATCTGTGCCTGTGCAATCCAGTCTTATTTTCTCTATGGATTTACCAGCTCAAATAAATGATAAAGAAATGGCTCCTATCGTAGCTACTGAAGCTCGTAAATATATCCCAGTACCAATGAGTGAAGTCTCTTTAGACTTTTTTGAAATTCCTAAAAAAGAAATGTCTTTTGAAGAAGCTAATAATCCTGAGCTAGCCGACAGGAAAGAAGCCAAAAAAGAAGTCTTGGTTGTTGCTATTCAAAATGATGCTATTTCTAAATTACGCTCTATTGTAGACGACGCTAAATTAAACGCTTCCTTTTTTGAAGTTGAAATATTCTCTTCCGTCAGGTCTTGTTTTGAACATGAACTTTCTTTGGTGTTATTAGTAGACGTAGGAGCTGCTCGTACTAAACTTTCTTTTGTAGAATTTGGGATGATTAAGAATTATCATACTATTGATCGTGGAGGCGCAGATATAACTTCATCAATTTCCAAGTCTTTAAGTATTCCTTTCGAAAAAGCAGAGGAGTTAAAAAAAGAATTTGGACTTTTTGAAAATAACGTGGAGAAAAATCTAAATGAAATTATAAAAGGACATATAGACTATATCTTTTCAGAAACAAATAATGTATTATTAAGATATGAAAAGAAATACAGTCGCACGATTAGTAAAGTAATTTTTACTGGTGGTGGGTCCTTACTGAAAGGTTTGAAAGAAGAAGCGATAAATAATTTTAAAGCAGAAGTTGAAATAGGGCGTCCTTTTGCTAAAGTCGGTGCTCCAGCATTTTTGGAAAAAGTTTTAGATACAACTGGTCCAGAGTTTGCTGTCGCTATTGGATTAGCACTACGAAAATTACAATAAATAGTTTATAATATATTTAGTTATATAAAAGATGGAACAAAATTTTCAAACATCATTTATACCAAAAAAACCAATCGTAGAAGAAGTGGTAACCTCACCTAAAAAATCTATGAGTTTTTTGACTATCTTTACTATTATTTTATTTTTAACTATGGCTTTAACTTTCGGAGGATTGTATTTTTATCAAACAGTCTTAGCTAAAAATATTGTAGATATGCAAGCTAGCTTAGAGAAAGCTAATAAACGTTTCGAGGTAACTACAATTCAAGAGTTGCAAACACTAGACAAGAGATTAATAGCTTCAGGTAAAATACTGTCCAAGCATCTGACTATTAGCCCAGTTTTTAAAGTTTTGCAAGACGTAACGATGAAATCTGTACGTTACACTGAGTTTAGTTATGATATATCAGATAAAGGTAAGATTTTAATAAAAATGACAGGAGAAGCAGAAGGTTATAGATCAATAGCCCTACAGGCTGATTTGTTATCTTCTCGTAAAGAGTTGATAGATCCTGTTTTTTCTAATCTGACCCTGCAAGAAAAAGGTAATGTTGTTTTTGATTTAGAATTTTCTGTGGATCCGAGTTTAGTAAATTATAAGCAAACCTTAGAGAAAGAAAGACCTTCTGCTCCGGCTCCGAGTAATATAATTCCTGTAGAAGCAGGAGAAACCAATTAATTTTTATGATGAGATTTATTGTACCACTTTTATTAATAGGAATATCAATCGCAGGATTTTTCATCTTGATTACTCCAAAATACGAAGAAGTTGTGGTTCTAAAAGCACAAGTTGCTGCTTATGATAAGGCTTTGAATAATTCCAAGTCTTTAGAAGATGAAAGAGATAAATTGATAAAAAAATCTAATGATATTAGTAAAGTAAATAAAGAAAAAATAGAAAAAATGTTGCCTGATAGTATAGACAATATTAGACTTATTTTGGAAATTGAAGAATTAGCTTCTGTCTATGGTATGTATTTAAAAGATGTTAGATATGATGACGAGAAAAAAGCTGAAGAAGGGAAACCTGAAGTGGTTCAAGCCGGAGCTATCGATGAGAATATAAATGAAGATTATGGTGTATGGGATTTAGAATTTACAACAGAAGGTTCTTATGCTAATTTTATAAATTTTACGAGAGATATAGAAAAGAACCTCAGATTAGTAGATATTTCTTCAGTTCAATTCTCTTCACTTAGTGCACCGGCTTCAAAATCTGCAACAGTATCAACGACAGACAACTATATTTACACTTTTAAGATTAAAACTTATTGGTTAAAAAATTAATATGAATTCAACTTTAAAAAATGGCTTAATGTTTGTAGGAATAGGAGTAATACTAGTTTTAGTATATGTTTTTGTTATTAAAAAAGACGAACCAGAAAGTAATTTAACCACTTCTAGTAATATCCCTATTACAAATACAGATATTAATACGGCCTTAGACAACGAAAATTTAGTTGATATTGAATTATCAGAGCAAATATTAACAGCTCTTTCTAATGTTAAAAATATTGCACTAGAAGACAGTATATTTTCTTCTATTGCTTTCAAAAGTTTGGTAGACGGTACTATTCCTTTAGTTCCTGATAAAGATGAAGGTAGACCGAATCCCTTCGCACCTATTGGGGTTGAAGGTTCTAGTTCAAATGTGAATACAAATTTAAATACTGATTTGAATTCCTTCCAAGCTCCATCTATTGATTTAGACCCAAATGCTTCACCTATTTCAGGCACCACAAATTTGGAGGGTAATATAAACAATTAAAATTATGAGTTTTTTAGAAGAATTAGTAAAAAGAGGCTTGATCAATCAAAGCCAAATAGTAGAGATAAAGAATCGCGCCAATGAAAAATACGCGGGGGATATTGACGTGGCGTTACATGAATTCGGAGTTACTGAAGATCAGTCTTTGATAGTTAAAGGTGAGTATTACAATATGCCCACCCGTAAAGTTAATAAAAAAGATATTTCTTTTAGTGTTTTAAAATACATACCAGCAGACTCAGCGAAATATTATCATTTTGCTCCTTTTGATTTAAAAGAAGGTGTACTTGAAGTTGGTATTACTGATCCCGAAAATATCCAAGGTATAGATGCGCTTCAATTTATCTCTTCTAAGATTGGTTTACCTTTTAAAATTTTCTTAATAACTAAAGGAGACTACAATGAGATTATGTCAGCCTATGAAGGAGTGTCTGTAGAAGTAGGTGAAGCCCTGGATAATTTTGATAAACCTCAAGCGCCAAAAGAAATGGAAGATAAGGTAATAGATGATAATAGTCTCAATGATGAAATTAAAAACATCACTGCTGGTAAAGAAGCCAAAATAGTAGAAGACGCTCCTATTATCAAGATTGTAGCGGTGATTTTAAAAAATGCTATTGAAGGAGGGGCCTCCGATATACACATAGAGCACGGGGGAGAGAAAGTAAAAGTTCGTTATCGAGTAGACGGATCTCTTCATACTACTATTTTATTGCCTACTAACGTTCACAACGGAGTTGTGGCTCGTATTAAAATCTTAGCCAAGCTTCGCCTGGACGAGAAGAGAAAACCTCAGGATGGATCTTTTAGTACTAATCTAGAGGGAAGGAAGATTGATTTTCGTGTATCTACTATGCCTTCGTATTATGGTGAAAAAGTCGTGATGCGTATTTTGGATTCAGAAAAAGGAGTCAAGCCACTTGCGCAATTAGGTCTTTCTGAGAAGAACCTTTCTTTAATTAAAGAAGCTATCGCTAAACCTTATGGACTTATTTTGGTGACTGGTCCTACTGGTTCCGGAAAATCCACCACTTTGTATTCTTTTATGAATGAATTAGATAAAGAGAAGAGTAATATTGTAACCCTAGAAGATCCAGTAGAATACCACATGCCAGATATTAACCAATCCCAAGTCTTACCTGAGATAGGTTATACTTTTGCCTCAGGACTTCGTTCTATTTTGCGTCAAGACCCAGATACGATAATAGTAGGAGAAATACGCGATAAAGAAACTGCTCAGCTCGCTATTCAAGCGGCCTTAACTGGTCACTTAGTCTTGTCTACACTTCACACCAACAACGCCATAGGTGCTATTCCTCGTTTAATAGACATGGGAGTAGATCCTTATCTTATTGCTCCAACCCTTATCCTATCTATTGCACAACGTTTAGCTCGTACTACTTGTCCGTCTTCTAGAAAACAAGTCCCAATGGATCCAAGTATTAAAATGCAAATAGAAGAAGAATTAAAAGATTTGCCTTTAGAATTTAGAGAAAAAATAATTTTAAAAACTGAGATGTATGATACTGTGACTTCTTCAGAATGTGCCTCTGGTACCAAAGGACGTATCGCTATTTTTGAAATGTTTAAAATTGATAAAGAATTACAAGGTATGATTTTAAAGAATCCTACCTATAATGAAATATATAAAATAGCTAGAAAAAATGGGATGATTACTATGAAAGAGGACGCCATGTTGAAAGCTGTAGAAGGAGTTATTCCTTATAGTGACGTTTACAATTTCGCCAACGAAGGGGAATAATATATTTTTTTGATTAATTATTGTATAATTGTATAAATGGAAGGAGAAAAGAAAAAAATTTTAATAGTAGATGACGACGGTTTCTTATTAGACATGTATGCTTTTAAATTCAGTCAAAGTAATTTTGACGTATTTACGGCTAACAATGGTGTTTTAGCTTTAGAGAAATTAAAAGAGGGTTTAAATCCTGACGTTATGTTGATAGATGTTATTATGCCTGAGATGAATGGTTTCGAAACTTTAGAGAATATTAATAAAGAAAATCTATGTAAAGATATGATTAAGATTATTCTCTCTAATAAGAATCAACAATCCGATATAGATAAAGGTACCGCCCTAGGAGTATCGGGGTATATTATAAAAGCAAATTCTGTACCAACTGAGGTGGTTAAAAAAGTTATGGATATTTTATCAAGTAAAGTTCATATTTAATATTAAGTTTCATTAAAACATAATGGATTATAAAAAAGAGTTAGAAGACCTTATCTTAACGGTTATCAGAGAAGGGGGATCAGACCTGCATTTAGGTGGTGGCCGGGTACCAGCTATTCGTGTTTATGGAGAGCTTATTTTTTTGGTGAAACATCCTATTTTGAACAAAGAAGATATGATGGGAATGCTCTCTATTTTATTGGATAAAAAAAGACTCGACGTCTTTCTGGCAGATCAAGAAATGGACTTCTCTTATGATTTTAGAGGGGAAGCTAGATTACGATGTAATGCTTTTTTTCAAAAAGGTCTTATTAACGTAGTTATGAGATTGATTCCAAAAGTGAGACCTATGGAAGAATTAAATCTACCTCCGATTATTTCCGAACTTGCTCGTAAGAAACAAGGGTTCTTTTTAGTGGTAGGTCCTGTCGGTCAAGGTAAGTCCACAACTTTATCTTCTATGATCAATATCATCAACCAAGAACAGAATCGTCATATTGTAACCATCGAAGACCCAATAGAATACATGTATACTCCAGATAAATCTATTATTAATCAACGTGAAGTAGGTATTGATACTAAAGATTTTCATAAAGCTTTGCAGTCTGTTTTTCGTGAAGATGTGAATGTAATTATGATCGGGGAAATGCGCACACCTGAGACTATTGCGACCGCTGTGACCGCGGCTGAGACTGGTCACCTTGTATTATCGACTCTTCATACTAACAATGCTTCTCAAACTATAGATAGAATCATAGACTCTTTCCCAAGCGGTCAACAAGACCAAATCCGCGTGCAGTTATCTTCTTCTTTGCTCGGTATTTTTTCTCAAAGACTTGTACCTCGAATTACTGGGGGATTGATACCAGCTTATGAATTATTATTGAACAATAATGCCGTATCGAACTTAATCCGTGAGAAGAGAACTCATGAGATAGACGTAGTTATAGAGACCGGTATGGAGTCCGGTATGATAGACCTGAACCATTCTTTATTAGAATTAGTTAGAAAAGGAGAAATATCTATCGAGAACGCTTATTTATATTCTCTAAACCCAAAAGGACTAGAGCGTATGCTATAATAATTAAAAAACAATATGCTATTTAAATACAAATCAGTAGATGACAAAGGAATAAAAAAAGAAGGAGAGATAGATGCTCCGAATCGTGATCTAGCGATAAGTGGACTTCAGAGAAGAGGTCTTATCATTATTGCTATTGCCGAGGCAGAAGGAGAAAAGTCTAGGTTTAAAATGTCTTTTTTTGATAAAGTTTCTACCAAAGATATCGTGATTCTTTCTCGCCAGATAGCAACTCTTTTTGAAGCTCAAGTTTCCGCGTTGAAAGCTTTTAGTATGCTTGCAGCCAATGCTGAGAATAAATTACTCGGTAAGAAACTGGTAGAAGTTGGAGATGATTTGCAATCCGGAGTATCTATATCTGGAGCCTTGGGTAAGCATCCAGAAGTTTTCTCAGAGTTTTATGTAAACATGGTCAAAGCAGGAGAAGAGACTGGTAAATTAAACCAAACTTTTCTGCACCTCTCTGAATATCTCGATCGTCAATACGCTTTGACCTCAAAGACTAAAAATGCTTTAATATATCCTTTATTTGTTATTGTTACTTTTTTTGTGGTTATGACTTTGATGTTTGTTATTGTTATTCCAAAACTTTCTGCTATTCTACTTGATTCTGGACAAGAAATACCTATATATACCAAAATAATTATCGCTATTTCTGATTTCTTTGTTAATTATGGTTTTATTGCTCTTATATTTTTATTTATATTTGGTATTTGGATTTGGCAACTTTCTCGTACTGAAGCCGGTAAAAACTACATAGATAAAACTCGTCTATCTATACCTCTAATAGGGGATTTGTATAAGAAGCTTTTTCTTTCGCGTATTGCGGATAACTTAGATACTATGCTTGTTTCTGGTATTCCTATTATTCGTTCTATTGATATTACAGCGGACGTCGTCAGTAGTCGTGTTTATAAAACTATTTTGAAAGACGTAGCGGAGAATGTGAAGTCGGGTGCATCGCTTTCTCAATCTTTTGAAAGATATAGTGAATATATACCAGGTATCATGGTACAGATGGTCAAAGTTGGAGAGGAGACTGGCTCACTTGGACAGATATTGAAAACTTTGGCTGATTTCTATAAACGTGAAGTTGATGATGCTGTGGATACCTTGATCGGACTTATAGAGCCTGTAATGATTGTAGTGCTCGGTCTAGGAGTTGGAATATTGCTTGTATCGGTACTCGTCCCTATCTATAACCTAGCTGGAGGAATAGGTTAAAAAAGACTTTAAAAAGCCCTTCCCAATGGTGGGGCTTTTGTATTCTATTTTAGTCTGTGGATAACTCATTTGCCTTAGTATTTCGTGGTTATGATATAATTTAAGTATAAAAATAAAGTCGAAATTATTTTATTAAAATTATTAAAAGTTTTTATTATTAATCAAATATATATTATGAAATTAAATTTCAAAAAAGGTTTTACATTGATCGAATTGTTAGTGGTTGTTGCGATTATCGGTATCTTAGCTTCTGTTGTTTTAGCTTCATTGAACACAGCTAGAAACAAAGGTAAGGACGCTTCTGTGCAAGCTTCTATGTCTTCTATGAGAGCTCAAGCAGAACTTGGAGTTACTAGTGCCGGAGCATATTTAGCTTCTCTTTGTACTGTGGCTGGAACTACTCCAGGAGGATTACTTACTTTGCTTAACGCAGCTACTGCTGCTGGTGGTACAGCTGTGTCTTGTGGTTCAGCTACTGGTGCTACATCATGGGGTGCTGCTATTACTTTACCAACAGGTACTCATTACTGTGTTGATAGTACTGGATATGCTGGTGTTAGTACTGCTGTTCCAGGAACAGAAATCGAAACTGGTGCAACAAGTACAGATACCGTTTGTAATAATGCATAATTTTTCATAAGAAAAATAAATGTAATATAAAAAACCACTTCAAAAAAGTGGTTTTTTATATATTAGTCATGATATAATAATATTAAGCTTTTATATTATAAATAAAAAAAAATAAATTATGAAATTAAATTTCAAAAAAGGTTTTACATTAATAGAGTTATTAGTCGTTGTGGCTATTATTGGTATTTTGGCTGCAATAGTTTTAACAGCATTAAACTCTGGAAAAGGGAAAAGTAATGATGCAAAAGTTAGATCTCAGGTCGGTCAAATGACTTCACAAGCTTTTTTGTTTAGTGGTACTATAGGTACATCTGCTGTAGTTGGAACAGCCCCAGCTCCACTTGCTCCTTATTTAGTAAGTGATGGTATTACTGGTGCTTTGCCTGCTGGAACAGCAGCTAGTGGAACTTTATTTAATGCTACTACAACTTCTTTAAATAGTTTGTACTCTTTGGCTAGTACTTTGCCTGGAACAACTCTTATTTATTATGGTTGGGATGGAGCCAATGTTAATCTTACTGGGAGATGGTTTTTCATAGCCACTACTTCAACTGGTGCTTTCTGTAATGACAACAGGGGTTCGAAAGCAGAATTTACTGGTACTGTTCCAACAACTCTCGGAGAGTTCACAACTGCTTTTCCTCTTGCTACAGCTGCAAATGGATATAGATGTAATTAAATTAAAAACAGCCTCGAAAGGGGCTGTTTTTAATTTAGATATATTGATATAATAAAAGAATGGATATGATTATATTTTTAGTATTTTTTCTACTTGGTTTAGTTATCGGAAGTTTTTTGAATGTAGTTATTTTTCGTCTAAACACCCAAAAGACTTTTGGGGGGAGAAGTATTTGCCTCTCTTGTCAAAAAGAGATTTGTTGGTATGACCTAGTCCCAGTTTTTTCTTTCTGTTTTCTTTCTGGTAGATGTCGTCATTGCAAGACCAAGATCTCTTGGCAGTATCCTCTCGTCGAGTTTGTAATGGGTCTAGTATTTTTACTTTTATTTTTAAAATTTGAATATGTTTTCTATGTAGACCCGATAGCTTTTGCTTTTACTTATGGATATTATGCTACTATGTTTGCTCTATTGATGGTGATTACTGTTTATGACATTCGTCATAAAATAATCCCTGATGCATTATCTCTGTTATTTGGAACTTTGGCTTTTGCTGGAGTTTTTACTTTTTCAGAATTTATGTTTAATGTTCATATTCCGAGTCTTTATGAATTTGCGGGAGTACTACTAGCTTTACCTTTTGCTTTCTTCTGGTTAATCTCTAGGGGTCGTTGGATGGGTTTTGGAGATGCAAAGCTCACTTTTGGGCTCGGACTTTTATTAGGGCTTATCTATGGACTTTCAGCGATAGTCCTCGCTTTCTGGATAGGAGCTGTGATAGGTATTTTGTTGATTCTTTTGCAGAAAATTAAAGGAATGAAAAGTGAAATACCTTTCGCACCGTTTTTAGTTTTGGGAACTTTTATCTCTTTTATTTTAGAACTGAATTTGTTTTCTTTGAATTAAAATTAAATGTTAAACTTTAAAAAAATAAAATTGAATAGGGGAATGACTTATGTCGAGCTTATAGTGGTTTTGTCTATTGCTGCTATTCTCTCTTCAATTTCATTATTTAATTATAAATTATTTCAAGACAAGGTGGAGATGAAAACTTTAGCAAACGATGTTGCTTTAAAGATTACAGAAGCTCAGAAAGCCTCTATCTCGGGTAAATTACCAGTCGGTGCTTATTTAGGTTGGCGACCTTCATATGGTATTTATTTCCCTCAACAACTAACCCCAGCTACCAATAATAAATCTTTTTATTATTTTACAGACTTGCTTCCTTCACCGACTCCAGACAAACGTCTTGGTTCTATTTCGCCTTGTCCAGGAACCGAATGTTTAAACGTAATCAATATGACCAGAGGGAAATATATATCTTCAATTAAGTCTTATATAGGAAATACAGGTACAGATTTTAATGCACCTTTGCATATTACTTTTACTCGTCCAAATTCTGGAGCTGATTTTTATAAAGACAATTTACAATTTCTAGGTATTGATTATATAGAAATAGCTCTTTCTTCAGCAAATAATAATACAACAGCTTTAATTAAAATTTATCCTTCTGGAAGAGTTCAAATATATTAAAATATGAAAAAATTTTTTTATCCAAAAAATAATAAGGGTTATACTATTATTGAAACAATGATTTCAGTTTCTTTATTCTTGATTATTATGACTATTGGCATGAACGCACTTTTAAATGCTAATGTTCTTTTAAATAAATCAAAGGACATGAGATCTATTATGGATAATCTTTCTTTTATTATGGAAGACATGTCTAGAAATATTCGCACCGGTTCAGAATATCGTTGTTACTATGGTACAGATCATTCAAATATTGATCCTCAGAGTTGTACTGATGGCGCTGTGTTGTCTTTTAAAGAAGTTATTAGTGGTTATCGTTGGGCTTATAAATTTGAAGCTCCAAGCGGTCAGCCTTTAAAGATTTATAAAACTACTGATGTGAATGCAGATCCTGTTAATTGGGTTCAATTAAATGATGATACTATTGAGATTAGTAATCTCTCTATTTTTTCTGTATTAGGAGCCGAGCATTTTCCTTTGGACAATCAACAGCCTTTTGTTACTATAAGATTAATAGGCGAGATTAATTACAAAGGTTTAGTAACTCCTTTTTCTTTGCAAAATTCCGTATCTCAAACTACAATAGATAACTTTGATCCAAATAATCCTTAAATAAAATATGCAATTTATTAATAAAAAAAAATTAAATACCGCTTTCACTTTAGTTGAGACTTTGGTTGCTATCTCTATATTTACTGGAGCTATTTTAGGACTTCTTTCTTTTTCGGCGGGTAGTATTTCGGATACTAATTATGCCAAGAATAAATTAATAGCTACTTATTTATCTGAAGAAGGATTAGAATATATGAGAAATTTAAGAGATACTTATATCCTTTTTGAATCTGATGGATGGACAGGGTTTAGGGATAAATTGGCTGTTTGCGAGACGGAAGCAGGTTGTTATTTTGATCCAGCAGGTTTAAGTTATGCTATACCATCCCAACAAGCAATGAAATCTTTGACTTTGACTGCTTGTTCTACTAATTGCCCCACTATGTTTTATGATGATTCTGCTATTTTGACTGCTAATAAATATAATTATGACGTTGGAGGTTTACCTACTAGTTTTATTAGAAAAATAAAAGTTACAGATGTAACAAATGCGGCTGTCCTAGATAATAAAGAAATTTTAATAGAGTCTACTGTATTTTGGAAAAAAGGAGATAAGACTTTCAGCGTGTCTTTTTCAAATTATTTAAAAAATTGGGCAGAATAATAATATGAAATTATTTAAAAAACAAAATCCTATAGTTTTAAAAAATGAAAATCAAAATGAAGGATTTGTGATTCTTTTTGCTGTAGTTTTGACTAGTATTATTCTTTCTGTCTCATTAGGTCTTGCTGATATTACTTATAAAGAAATAAGTTTTGGTACTTCCGCTAAGAATACCGGGGATGCATTTTTTGCTTCTGATACTGGTATTGAATGTGCTTTGTATTATGATTTTAAGTGGGTTCAAACTCCTTTTGGGGATTATGAAAATCCTTTTGGTTACAATGGTGGAGATGACTTAACTTTACAATGTGCAGGTACCGCTTTTGATTTTACTGATGGATATAGTACTGTTGGACCTTGGGAATTTATTTTACATAACTTAGGTCCTTCTGGTAAAGCTTGCTCTATCGTTAAAGTAACTAAGACACCTATATCTGGAACACCAAATCAAATTCAGACTAAAATTATATCCAAAGGTTATAACTTAGGAGGAGACAATACAGATTGTATTTCTACTAGTCCAAATAAAGTAGAACGTGAAATTGAGTTAACTTATTATGAAGACGATGTTTAATAGTTTATGAATAAAATAGATGCTGAAAAGAGAGTAAAGAAACTCGAGATAGAAATATCTCGTTTGAGGGAGGAGTATCACACAAAGGATGATGCGACTGACGTTGTTTATGATTCTTTGACTCGCGAACTCAAATCTATTTTTAAAATATATCCCGAATTAGATAATCCAAATTCACCACTCCATAGAGTCGGAGGGAAAGCTCTAGATAAATTCTTAAAAGTAGAGCATCGCGTCCGCATGCTTTCGCTTAACGACGTATTTGATTTTGAAGAGCTTGTGGACTGGGAAAATAGAATCCAAAAATTAATACCAAATAAAAAGTTTAATTATTTTTGTGAAGTGAAGTTCGACGGCTTGGCTGTATCTTTGATTTATGAGCGCGGGATTTTGACCCTAGGTGCTACGCGAGGAGATGGTTTTGTGGGAGAGAATATTACCGAGAATCTAAAAACTATTTCCTCTATACCTTTAGAATTAGTAGGGGATAATATTCCCGAATATATTGAGATTCGTGGAGAAGCCCTCATGTCTAAAAAGACATTAATTAATTTGAATAAAAAGAATCAAAAAGAAGGCAATCCTTTATTTGCAAATACTCGTAACGCCGCCGCCGGAAGTCTCCGTCAACTTGATCCGAAACTCGCTCGAGCTAGGAATTTAGATTTCTATACTTACGACATTGTGGATAACTCGCCAAGGGCACCCCTTGGATTCAAGACCCATAGTGACAAGCATAAACTTTTAAAGCGTTTAGGATTTAAAGTAGATGATTATGAAAAGGTATGCAAGAACTTATCCGAAGTTAAAGATTTTATTAATGAATTTTCAAAAATAAGAGATAAATTCGCTTTTGGTACTGACGGTATTGTTATCTCGGTAGATGATTTAGAAATACAGAATACTCTAGGTGTCGTGGGTAAGGCTCCGAGATATATGATTGCTTACAAATATCCCGCTGAAAAAGCGACGACTATAGTGAAAGATATTATCGTGAATATTGGACGAACGGGAGTATTCACTCCTCTAGCTATATTTGAGCCGACTTTAGTTGCCGGATCTGTGGTCTCAAAAGCTACGCTCCACAATATGGATCAGATAGAGCGTCTTGGTATTAAGATAGGAGATACTGTAGTCATCGAGAAAGCTGGCGACGTGATACCGAAAGTTGTGGAAGTCTTAACTCGTCTAAGGACAGGTCGTGAAAAGAAATTCAAAATGCCTACTGTTTGCCCAGTGTGTGAAGGAGAAATAGAAAAAAAAGAAATGGGGGACAACAAAGAGGCATCTGTCGCATATTTTTGTATTAATAAAAAATGCCCTGCTAAGAACGAACGCTATTTAGAACATTTTGTGAAAGTTTTTGATATTTATGAACTTGGTCCCAAGGTTTTAAAGCGTTTTAAAGATGAGGGTCTTATTACTGACGCCTCTGATATCTTTACTTTAACCAAGGAAGATATCTCTATTTTAGAACGTTTCGGAGAAAAATCTGCTGAGAATATAGTCAAAGAAATTAATGAAAAAAAGAAAATATCTTTAGCGAAGTTCATCTGGGCGCTTGGTATACTTCACGTAGGAGAAGAGACCTCTAGAGATTTAGCTATACATTTTGGAACCTTAGAAAAACTTAAGAGTGCTTCTATTGAAGAGATTAATAATTTAGAAAATATGGGTCCGTCTGTGTCTAAGAGTGTGTATAATTTCTTCCAAGATAAAAATAATTTACATTTTTTAGATAAATTAAAAGAACGGGGAGTAATTATTAAAAAAGAAGAAAAGAGAGTATCTGGTAAATTAGAAGGGAAGACTTTTGTATTGACTGGCACGCTTGAGAATATGTCTCGTGAAATAGCGAAAGAAAAAATATTAAAGCTTGGTGGTAAAGTCGCAGGTTCAGTGTCTTCTAATACGTCATATGTAGTAGCAGGGAGTGAAGCGGGAAGCAAACTCAAAAACGCTGAGAAATTAGGGGTTAAAATTATAGACGAAAAAGAATTCTTAAAAATGCTAAATTAAGATATTTTGCGGAGGGTGAGGGATTTGAACCCTCGAAGGTTTTAACACCTTGCCACCTTTCCAAGATGGTGCACTAGACCACTATGCGAACCCTCCAATATATTAAATTTACACTATTTTCATAAAAAAGAAAGAAATGGTATAATATAGGTATGGAAAATCTTATACAATCAGAAATATTTTTCTTTATATCAAGTGTTTCTTTTATTATTTTAACAATTCTTTTAGGTGTAGCTGTAATATATATAATTTCAATTTTACAAGATTTTAAATCAATTTCTCGTAAGATTAAAAATGGAGCTGACTATGCGGGGGATCATATGGAAGAATTAGCTAAAAACATAGAGGAGAGTTCTTTTTATAAATTTATTTTTGGTAAAAAAAGAAAAAGTCGAAAAAGTAAAACTGATTAATTATTAATATAATTTTAAAAAAATATGAAAAAACAAAAAAAGACTGGTGGTTTATTAAAAAAGGGTGTAGTTGCAGGTGCTATCGGAGCATTGGCTTATGAGTTTATGGGTCCAGAAGGAAAAAAGAATAGAGCTAAAGTTATGAAACTTGGTAAAGAATTAAAAGATGAAGCTATGGATATGTATGAAGATGTTAAAGAAGTAGTAAAGCCTACTTACCAAAAAATCAAAAAGGAAATAAATAAAATAGATAAAAAGGAAGTAAAAAAAGATGTAAAGAAAAAGATTGTAGAAGTAAAGAAAGATGTGAAAGCTGTAGTAAAAAATATTAAAAAAGATGCAAAAAGTACAGCAAAAAATATAAAGCAAGATACTAAGAAAATAGTAAAGACCGTAAAGAAAAATGCAAAAAAAGTTTTATCTAGTAAATAAAAAAGAAGGCGAAACACCTCTAGAATCCCTAGAGGTGTTTCGTATTAAGAATAAGATTCCTCTTGATATACCTATGACTTATGCGGGGAGGCTCGATCCTCTGGCTTCAGGATTATTGATTATTCTCTCAGGAGAAGAGTGCAAAAATAAAGAAAAGTATTTAAATCTAGACAAAGAATATGAATTCTCAGTGTTATTTGGTTTCAAAACTGACACATATGATATTTTAGGTAAAGTGTTAGAGACAGAGTCTAAACCTCTGTCTGGAGAGGATTTAGAAAAATTAATCAAGAAAAATCTGAAATATTTTAAAGGACAAATAATTCAAAAATATCCCATGTATTCTTCAAAGACTGTCGCAGGGAAGCCGTTATTCACTTATGCGCGTGAGAATACAGAGGTTGAGATTCCTGAGAGGGAAGTTAATGTAAAAAGTTTAAAATATTTAAATCTTAAAAAAGTATCTTCGGAGAAACTTTTGAAGGATATAGAAATTAGAATAAATAAAGTTAAAGGTGACTTTCGTCAAAAGGAGATATTAAAGATTTGGGGGAAACTTCTTAGCGACGAAAAAATGCCGAAGCATTTTTTCGTCGCTAATTTCAAAATCAAAGCTACTAGTGGTACGTACGTTCGCACCATTGCTAACGATTTAGGAAATAAAATATCTATACCTAGTTTAGCCTATACTATCAAAAGAACTAAAATAGGGAAGTTTGAGATTAATTAGTATCACTTGTTACAAGATTAATTTTGATTTTATCTATAGGTATTCCTGAAGTATTAACTGTATCTAGGATCCAATTAGGAATAGATTTTGTATTCTCCTCATTTATATAATTAATAATAAAAGGATCTTCTTTGGTTATCAATTCATTCATTCCATGTCCTCCAAAAGCAATACTCAATACCACAGCTAATTCTTTTTCAGCTACTTCTTTTCCAAAATATCCAGAGTCTAAAGTAAAACCAGCTGGTAAAGTATCATTTTTGAAATAGTCAAAGGCTTTAGTGGTTCCGTTCACATATACAGACATAGCATTATGGTACTCGAAAGGTCTAGTCAGAGCTGCATCTTCTTCTGCCTCTTTTTCTCCTTTAATCTTTAATACTTCACAATCCATATCAAGCTCTTCTTTTAATCTCTTAGCGAGTTCGAGGACGAAACCTTCAGCGGTGATGTCTGGATTACTTTGTTGTGCTAATGCTGCGGCTCCGCAACCTTCATGCCAAGTGATGGTTTTTATGGATTTTTGTAAGTCTTTATTATTTCTAAAAATTTCTACTGTTTTATCTATGCCTAATAATATTCCTGAACCAGCAAGGTTTAAGGTATAAGCATCTTTGGTGTGATTAGCAGAATGAGAGTTAGATCCTTCATCGATGCACGTAACAACACTAGGGTCTCCAAAGCATTCTTTGGTTATTAAGCTTTCGACACCTGTTTCTTTAGCTAAAGTATAATTTTCCGGGATAGTTTTAATTATTTTATACTCGAGGTGTGTATTCATAGATTCCATATTTTTATTTATATTATTAATAATAAAGGTTAGATTCATAATATCACTTTGTGTAAAAAATACAATCTATTGCTTTTTTTTAAATTAAGAGTATCATCACTAATTGACTTTGTACATATTTTCATAATAATAAAATCCAATAAGATGGTAACAGAACAAAATTCAGGAAGTTTAAATGCACTTGTTTTAGACAGTGACATTAACGAGATTGCGAGAGTAAATTTCCAAAGATGGAACGATGCTTTGCAAACGAAAGACAAGAAAAAAGTATCTGAATTGTATTTTAGAAATGCAACTCTACTCCCCACATTTTCTTCTAAGTTGAAAACTTCTCGGGAACAAGCCGAAGAATATTTTGCATATTTTTTAGCAAGTAATCCGTCCGGGGAAATCACCGAAGAAGTTGTAAAACTTCTGACTGACACTTTATATGAGCACTCTGGTCTTTACGACTTTACAGTAGGTCCAGAAGGCCATACCAAGATCGTGTCCGCTCGTTTCACTTTCATTTGGGCCCTAAACAGAAAAAATGTATGGAAAATTGTTTGCCACCACTCCTCTGTGTTGCCACAGGAAAAGTAATTGTTTTTATTATTAACAATTTGAAAGTCCTACTCGTTTTTTAACGAAGTAGGGCTTTTTATTTTTTACGCTATAATATAGATATGTCTCAATTACCATTTGAAAATGAATACAAAAAACTAAACCCTGCTCAGAAGGATGCAGTGGATTCTCTAGAAGGACCTGTTATGGTAGTGGCTGGTCCAGGTACAGGCAAGACGCAGATCTTGGCTCTGCGTATTGGTAACATTTTAAAACAAACTCAAGTCGGTGCTGACGGTATACTCTGTCTGACTTTTACTCGTTCGGGAGTCAAAGCTATGAAAGATAGACTTCTTCAGTATATCGGACCTGTCGCGAACGACGTCCGTATTTCTACTTTTCACTCTTTCGCAATTGAGATAGTCGAGAAGAATTTTGCACTTTTGGATTTTGATACTATACCGAAGCTACTCGAAGAAGATGAAGCTGTTTTTTTGGTGGATGAAATTCTAGAGGAACGGGAATGGAATTATTTGCGTCCTCGTGGTAACCCGACCATGTATTTTAATGACCTTAAGAGTCTAATTTCTATTTTGAAAAGAGAGAGACTCACCCCGGGAGAATTCCTTTCCTATGTTGAGAATGATATTAAATTCTTGGAGAATGATCCGGATAGTATCTCGACTCGCGGAGAGAGTAAGGGTAAATTGAAAAAAGAAATTGAAAAGAAAATAGAAGCTTTAGAGAAAACCAAAGAGGTAGTTTTGTTCTATGAGATGTATGAAAATAAAAAGAAGTCTCTTTCACTCATGGATTATGATGATGTCTTAGAATATGTAGTTAAGCTAGTCGAAGAATACGAAGACGTCAGGGCAGAAATTAAAGAGAATTATCTGTATGTACTAGTCGACGAGCATCAAGATTCAAGCGGTGTGCAGAATAATTTCTTGAAAGGAGTTTGGGGTGGAGAAGATAGTCCAAATATTTTTGTGGTAGGGGACGATCGGCAATTGATTTATGGTTTCTCTGGAGCACGACTTTCTTATTTTGAAGAATTCGCTACTTTCTTTGGTCATGCCAAACTTATAACTTTGCTCGAGAATTATCGTTCAACTGCTAAAATCTTAGCTTTGGCTGATGATCTTTTAGAAAGTTCTATTTCTAAAGAAAAATTAAATAGTAATAATAAATTAACTAACGAAGAAGAGATTGGTCTTTTTGAATATTCTTTTCCACGTGACGAGATATTGGGCGCTGGATTACACTTTACAAAGAGAATAGGAGAAGGAGTAGACCCTAAAGAGTGCGCCGTTTTAGTACCCAAGAATTATCACGTGCGTAATGCTATCAATATACTTTCTGATATGGGCTTGCCGGTATCATCTGGTAAAAGTGTAGCTTTGTTTAATTTAAAACAATCTTATAGTTTCCTGAGAATATTAAATATAATAGCTGATCCATTTAACTCTGTCTTAATCGCTGAATCTTTGCTCGACTATACGAGCGGGATAGATCCTATGGAGGCTCATAAATTTATGAAAAGTACTAAACCCGACAAAATAACCATAGAAGAGCTTGTATCTTATGGTAAAGACGGAGGTCTTTTTAGTGGAGATAATAATATTGCAAAATGGGGTAAGGTTTTAGAGAGTTGGGTCTTGAAGGGAGGAGAGAGTATCTCGAGCATTGTTAGTCATGTAGGTAATGAATTATTAATAGATAAATCTGAGACTCATACTATCTTGCTTGAAAACGTAGAAGTAGTCAGAACTTTTATTCATACTAGTTTGATTTTTGAACAGAAAAATAGAAATGCAAAACTTTCGGATTTCTTGAATTACTTTAAAAGACTTGAGAACTACGGCAATCATCTAAGCCTGGCTACTTTTGGAGGGAACTCTGGTATCCAAGTCATGACTCTTCATAAGTCCAAAGGACTTGAGTATAAAAATGTTTGGATTGCTCATATGAATGAAGAAACTCTCATGAGTGAAAAGAAAAATAATTTTGCCTTACCTGAGAAAATAAAAGAACATATCAAAGAACGCGATGTGGAATCCGCTAAAAGAGAACTCTACGTAGCTATTACTCGAGCTAGGGAGAACTGCGTGATGTCTTATGCTGATGAAAATTATAACGGATCCGAAATGGAGATCGCAAACATTATTAGAGAATTACCTGAAGTGCATTTCATTAAGAAAAACAAAGCGGACACCGAGGAAGAGATTTTAAATAACAAAACTTACGGACCAAAAATATTCACTAACGTGATAGAGAAAGTAGAAGGGGATATTCTAGAAGAGGTTCAATCATTCGTCAGAGAGAATTATAAAGATATCAAGATTACGGTCTCGATGCTAAATAACTTTTATGAATGTCCTTGGAAGTGGTATTTTAGAAATTTCTTGAAATTACCTGAAGTCAAAGGAACTTCTCTTGCGCTCGGTTCAGCGGTGCATTCTACTATAGAATTCATTTTAAAGAATAAAGCCTTACCTAAAAATGAAGATATCAAATCTATTATCGCAAAAGAGATTCTCAAAGAAGGAGTGAATGACGAAAAGGAATTCGCTCGCATCGAGAAGGTTGCGTTTAAAGCTGTAAAGAATTGGATAGAAAAGTACTATCAGAATTTAGAGACTGATTATGTATCTGAGCGGTCAGTGCAATTTCGTGATGTAGAATTCCCAGATTTGTTGATGTATGGAAAGTTGGACTTAACAGAAAGAGATGTTAGCGGGAATATTTCTGTTACTGATTTTAAAACTGGTAAACCTAAAACTAAAAATGAAATAGAGAAAGTCGACGAAGATGGAAGACTTTCCTCATATATGCGTCAGCTAGCTATGTATGCCTACCTTATCAATGGGGCCGAAAAAGGTAAAAAGGTGGAGTCTTTGAGACTTATGTTTTTAGAAGCATTAGACGGGGATAAGAACGCTATTTATTCTACTTATATTGATGAAGAGAAAATAGATTTATTAAAAAGAGATATAACTGACTATGTAAATAATCTTGATGGTGGGGAATGGGTAAATATGAAATGTAATTTTAAATCTTGGGGCGGAAAATCAGATGAATGTGAATATTGCAAACTCTCTAAAAATCTAATTTTGAAATAAAAAATCCGTACATATTAGCAAGTACGGATTCCAGGGTACTTAGATGTTTCAGTTCTCCTGTTTTTTTGATATTGGTGAGTTAAAACTCATAATGGTAGAGTGTTCGTAGCACTCAATACAATATCACTTTTGAAAATACCAAACCTCAAAGAACTTTTTCTCTTTTCTTAAAAGAGATTAGTTTTAGGATTTTCTCTTTTGAAAAAACTAATAACTTTGTTCAGTCTAACTTGTTCTATGATGTTAGTCAATTTATTGCAAAAAGCCCTGATCTGTGTTTTAATGACTTTGAATATATATTTATTAATCTTTGAAAATTTAATAAACATGAGAACTAGTAATTCTGTAATGATTTTTTTATCTTGTTTTATTGGAGCAGGTATTGGTACATTGTTATCTATTAATTTTGGCTTACTATGGTGGGTTGGAATTTTAATAGGAGGATTTGCAGGTTATCTAACCTACGATTACCAAAAAGTAAAAGAAGCTATACCAAAAGCTTGGAAACAATCAAAAGCAAATCTGAAACTTCCCAATTTGATTTTGATTTTAAGAATTATTTTAAATTTAATTGGGATTCTTTATGTTGGGGTAGTTTTTTTTAGTTTTTCATTTTTTGTTAAAATATCAATATTTTTATTTGCTTTTCTTTTAGTCTGCGGCATATTCTCAGAAATTATTTCTTTGCTTGTAGCTATGAATTTTTATTTTCCGTACCAAGATGATGTTAATGATAAAAAAATATTTAATTTCTGGCGTTTGAATAGAATAGTTAATTTAATTGATAAAAAAGAAAGCAAACTCTTTATTTTTTATCTATTATTGCCTTTGATTTCTATTGTCATGACTTCTTGCTATATATTTTTATTTTTAAAGTTTTTAGCAAAGAATACAACACCTTACTTTTGGATAGTAATAAATTTTTTCAAAAATTTATTCATCTTAATTCATTCTGATATAAGATTGTTAGTTGGGATTAATTGTTTAATAGGGGGAATTGTCGGCTACAGTTATGACTCTGTTCTCGTTGGTATGTTTGCTGGGGGAATTATAGGAGTTTTATCTTATAGGATAATTTCTTTAAAAATTTTAAAATTAAAAACCAATTAATTTTAATCAAATTTAAGTCTGGATTGTATTTATTTACAATTCAGACTTTTTTTAATTTCTTGCAAAAGGGGATTTTGACTTTGAATAATATTACTCTTTAGGCCTTGCCTCAAGAGTAAGTTGGGTATATAATATAATTATGTCTATTAGAAATATAAAATTTGAAATTGGAGAGTTTTATCATCTGTACAACAGAGGAAATAGTAAGCAAGAAATATTTTTAGATAAAAATGATTATTTAAGGTTTAGAGATTTATTGTATGCTTTAAATAATGAAGATAAATTTAATTTTTCTGACTCTTTAAAAGGTGTTTCTGTTTATAACAGATCAAATCAAAGTCCGTTAGTTGCTGTCGGTTCATATTGTCTAATGCCAAATCATTTTCACATTTTAATAACACCTCTTGTAGAAAATGGGGTTAGTCGATTTATGCAAAAACTTTCTACTGCTTATGTTATGTATTTTAATCTTAAATATAAAAGAACTGGTAGTTTATTCGAAGGTAAATTTAAAGCTCAATATATAAAGAATGATAAATATTTAAAATATATATTTTCTTATATTCATTTAAATCCTGTTAAGTTGATACAAAAAGATTGGAAAGAAAGGGGTATAAAAAACAAAAAACAATCTTTAGATTATCTTTCTAATTATTTATATTCTAGTTATGTTGATTTTTTAGAAATAGACAGAACTGAGAAAAAGATATTAAATTTAGAAAATTTTCCAAACTATTTCCCAACTAAGAAAGCTTTTAATACTGAAATTTTTGACTGGATTAATTACGATAAAACTCTTTAGGCAAGGCCTCAAGAGTTATTAGTTTGCAGTAATTTAATAAACTGATAAAATACATTCATGAAACATTTAAATATAGAGATAAAAGCAAAATGTGATGATCATAATCTTATTAGGAATACCTTACTTAAATTAGCGGCTGATTTCAAAGGAACAGACCATCAAATCGACACTTATTTCAAAGTAGCGAATGGTCGCCTAAAGCTTCGTGAGGGGAATATAGAAAACTTTTTGGTTTATTATGAAAGAGAAAATTCATTAACACCAAAACAATCGAAAGTTTTACTATATGAATCTAATCCGCAATCAAATCTAAAAGATGTGTTAATAAACGCGAATGGAATACTTACTGTGGTGGACAAGATTAGAGAAATATATTTTATTGAAAATGTAAAATTTCATATTGATACAGTAAAAGATTTGGGTACTTTTGTGGAAATTGAGGCAATTGATAGTGATGGAACAATTGGTAAAGAAAAATTAGAGGAGCAATGTCAAACTTATATTGAAAAATTAGCTATCAAAAAAGAAGATTATATTTCTGTTTCTTATAGTGATTTACTTTTACAAAATTTATAAAAATTATTTCTTGCAAAAATGCTTTTTTGAGAGTATATTTTATATATTAAAAAATTTTATGCATAAGAAAGTTAATACCAAATCCAAAGAAGAACTTTTGCGAGATATTGAAAATGAGGATTTTGCTCGTAAGACTTTATCTTTTTATAAATACGTTAAAATAGAGAATCCACGTGAGATGAGAGATTTTTTATTTGATAAATTCGAAGAACTAAAATGTTTAGGGCGTATTTATGTAGCGCATGAAGGTATAAATGCGCAGATGAATGTACCAGAATATAATTGGGAAAAATTTGATAATTTTATTCAAAATACTCCCGAATTCTCTGGCGTACCTTACAAGACGGCAGTAGAAGAAAAGGGGAAGTCTAGTTTCTTGAAACTTATTGTAAAAGTTCGCCCAAAGATAGTAGCCGACGGACTCGATGATTCTTCTTTTGATCCTGCGAATACTGGAGCATACGCTGCAGCTGAAGACGTGAATGATATGATAGAACGCGGAGTCACAGTGATAGACATGCGCAATATTTACGAAGCCGCTATCGGGCATTTTGAAAATGCGAAATTAATGAACGTAGATACTTTTCGCGAGCAATTACAAAAAGTGACTGATATGTTCAAGAATAAAAAAGACGAAGAAGTTTTACTATATTGTACTGGAGGTATTCGTTGCGAAAAAGCTTCGGCTTGGATGAAGCATAATGGTTTCAATAATGTTAAACATATCAAAGGTGGGATTATTGATTATGCTCATCAAGTTAAAGAGAAAGGTTTGCAGAATAAATTTAAAGGCAAGAATTTCGTCTTTGACGAACGTATGGGCGAGAGAATAGGGGACGAGATTATATCTACTTGTCAGGCTTGTGAGAGAGTGAAGTCCGACGACTATACTCATTGCAAGAACACTTCTTGTCACGTTTTATTTATTTGTTGCCAAAATTGCCAGACTAAACTCTCAGGATATTGCAGTAAGATTTGTCATATTTGCGATAAATTCCCCAAGAAAATCAATCAATTCTTAGTAGGTAAAGATAAACAAAAGCACAAAAATCAGTTTAAGAAAAATTACAAGAGATAAAAGAGCAAAATTCTACGCTCGCATCTCTCTTTAGGATTTGCTAGAATATCCCTATGGAAGAAGCAAAAGATTTAACTATAACAGGCACAGAGCACCCTTTGTCAAAGCTTGCAAATGAAGCTTACAAAGTCTTTATGGATCTTGGTTTTGAGGTGGCTAATGGACCTGAGCTTGAATCCGAGTGGTATAACTTTGATGCCCTTAATGTATCCAAAGATCATCCAGCTCGTGATATGCAAGATACTTTTTATATTAAAAATGAAGTCCAGAAAGTCCTACGTACTCACAATACCAGTACTACAGCTCGCTCGTTAGAAGAGGCGGGTAAAGAGGGTCGTATACCGAATGCTTTTATATCTATCGGTAAAGTTTTCAGAAATGAAGCGACCGACGCTACTCACGAAATGCAATTTTATCAAATAGACGGAGCCATGGTAGGAGAGAATATATCCATGTCAGATTTGAAAGGCGTATTAACTTATTTTTATAAAAAAATACTAGGGGACGATATCGAAATAGAATTCCGTCCAAGCTTTTTTCCTTTCACTGAACCTTCTATAGAAGTGCATGCTAAATTCCGCGGACGCTGGCTCGAGATGATGGGCGGAGGAATGCTTCATCCGAATGTCATAAAGAATCTAGGTTTAGATCCAAAAAAGGTTCAAGGTTTTGCATTCGGTGGCGGACTCGATCGTATTGCTATGATTAAATGGAACGTACCAGACGTGAGATTATTTTATCAAGGAGATCTAAGATTGAATCAATTTTAAATTTATGAAAATATCTTATAACTGGTTAAAATGGTACATACCTGAAGCGCCGAGTCATAAAACCTTGGAGGATGTTTTTACTTATCATCTTTGTGAAGTTGAAGGAGTAGAAGAGATCGGAGAAGGCGAGAATAAAGATTATATTTTTGATATAAATATTTTACCGAATCGGGCTCATGATTTACTTTCTCATATGGGTATCGCTTCAGAACTTGCCTCATTGCTCTCTATCCCTTTCGTTCATTCTTTAGAGAAATATAAGAAACCTGAACCTAAAAATACAAATTTAAAAATAGAAATAACTGCTCCAAACGTTCGTCGTTATATGGGATGTATTGTGCGTGATATAAAAGTTGCTCCTAGCCCAGGATGGGTGACAAATCATCTAGAATCTATTGGGGCTAGAAGTATAAACAATATCGTAGATGCGACAAATTTAGTCATGTATAATCTTGGTCAACCCGCTCATGCTTTTGATTTCGATAAAATAACTGGTTCTATCGTAGTGCGTTATGCTCTCCCTGGAGAAGAGATGACTACGCTCGACAATAAGCAAGTAAAATTAGAGAGTACAGACGTAGTTATAGCTGACGATAGCAATGTTTTAGCTATTGCGGGAGTGAAGGGTGGCAAGGTGGCTGAGGTGGATAATAATACTAAGAATATTTTACTTGAGATAGCGAACTTTGATCCAGTTGCTGTCCGCAAGACCGCTCGCAGAATCGGGATTTTTACTGATTCGGCGAAAAGATTTGAGAATGATTTATCTCCATCTTTAGGGGATTTAGCCATGATGGAACTCTCCGGGCTTTTGATGGAATATGGTTTTTCTAATTTTGAAGATGTGGTGGACGTTTACAAGATCCAAACAGAAGGTAGAAAATTATCTTTTGATCTTAACCGTATTTCAAATATTTTAGGTATTACAGTGACTCCGGTACAGATGCAAAATATATTAGAAAGATATCATTTTGAATTTACTATAAAAGATTCTATCTATGCGATCATAGTTCCGCCAATGCGTCTTGATTTAAATCTAGAAGAAGATATGGCTGAAGAAGTAGGTAGAATTCTTGGTTATGATAAATTGAATCCTAAAATTCCAAAGTTAGCATTCGTACCTAAAAAGAATGAAGTGTATTCTAATTCTTTGGTAGCTCGATCTATCTTGCTTGGATTAGGGTATTCCGAAGTTATGACTTATTCTTTTGCTTCTACTGGAGAAGTAGAAGTCCTAGCTAGTGCGTCAGATAAAAAATTCTTACGTACAAATATCACAGACGGATTAAAAGAAAGCGTAAAATTAAATCAAAACAATTTACCACTTTTAAATATTAAAGAAGTTAAAGTTTTTGAAATTGGAAAAGTTTTTAAAGATAATGCTGAAGTTCTGCATGTAGCTTTTGGAGATCGTAAAAATATTACAGAGATGACCCTAAGTGATTTTATTAAAGAGTTCTCAACAAAAGCTTCACCTGATACTTTTTCTGAGATCCTCGGGTCGTCTTCGCCTCAACCAGACCATCATAAAAAGCATACAGGTGAAGCTTTTGAGATGTGGAGTTTGTTTCCATTCATCACTCGCGATATCGCCGTCTGGGTTCCTGAGACAGAAGGTAGTCAGAACTTAGAGAATTTAATTAAAGAGAATACAACAGAGCTTTGTGTGAAAGGTCCTGTTATGTTTGATTCATTTACTAAAGAGGGTAGAACTTCCTATGGTTTTCGTGTTGTGTTTCAGTCTTATGAAAAGACCCTAACAGACCTAGAAGTAAATAGCATTATGGATATTATAACTAATAAAATAAAGGAAAACCCTGATTGGCAGGTTAGATAAATTTTTGCTATAATAAACCAATATGGCAAAGGAAAAAGAAACTAAAAAATCAAAAGAGGGTAGCTATGGAGCGGATCAGATATCCGTCTTAGAGGGTCTAGAGCCGGTTCGTAAGCGTCCCGGAATGTATATCGGTACAACAGGTCCAGACGGTCTTCATCACCTTATTTGGGAAATTTTCGACAACTCACGCGATGAAGCTATGGGAGGTTTTTGTGATGATATTGAGATAACTTTACTACCAGGGAATACTATTCGCGTCGTGGATAACGGTCGTGGAATCCCAGTGGATCTTCACAGCAAGACTAAAGTTTCTGCATTAGAAACAGTCATGACTACTCTGCATGCGGGAGGAAAATTCGGTGGGGACGGAAGTGGATATAAAGTTTCTGGAGGTCTTCACGGAGTGGGAGCGTCCGTCGTGAACGCTCTTTCTATTTTCTGTCGTGCTGAAGTTCACCGAGACGGAGGCAAGCACATGCAAGAATATTCTCAAGGAAAGAAAAAGGGAGCAGTAAAGAAAATTGGAACTTCTAAACTTCACGGAACAATAATTACTTTTACTCCAGACGAAGAAATCTTCGGGAAAATTGTTTTTGATTGGAGTACTGTGATAAACCATATTCGCCAACAAGCTTACCTCGTCAGGGGATTAAAAATCTCTGTGATTGATGCGAGAGAGATGGATGCTGAGACTCTAGTATATTCTAAAGGTTCTAAATTAAATCTTGAGGATGTTTATTATTTTAGAGAATTAGGTCTCGAAGTACCTTCTATTAGTTATTATTTCGAAGGAGGACTTATCTCTCTTGTTAAATATTACAACAAATTCCAAAAAGCAATTCAAAATAATATTTTCTATATTGAAAAAGAAATCGATGGCGTGGGAGTTGAAATAGCTTTGCAATACGTAGATGATATCGTAGATCGTATCGTAGGATTTGCTAACAACATTCACACACCTCAAGGTGGTACTCATATCACAGGTTTTAAAACTGCACTCACTCGTACGCTGAACACTTATTGTAAAAAGAATGAAATGATGAAGGAGGCAGAAGGAGGATTCACCGGGGAAGACGTCCTCGAAGGTTTGACGGCTGTGGTTTCAGTCAAACTTCGTGAAATACAATTCGAAGGTCAAACTAAAGCTAAACTTGGTAGTATGGAAGCTCAAGGAGCCACAGCTACTGTTTTTGGAGAAGCTTTCGCTAGTTTCTTAGAAGAGAATCCTGATGAAGCAAAGATAATAATCAACAAATCGATCCTAGCTCTTAAAGCTCGTAAAGCAGCCAAAGCCGCGAAAGATTCCGTATTACGTAAAGGTGCGCTTGAAGGTATGACTCTCCCTGGTAAGCTTGCTGACTGCCAGAGTAAGAGCGCCGAAGAATCTGAGATATTCATAGTGGAGGGAGATTCTGCGGGTGGGTCTGGCAAGCAAGGCCGTGATAGACGTACTCAAGCTATTCTCCCACTCCGTGGAAAGATATTGAACGTCGAACGTGCTCGTATTGATAAGATGCTCGCTTCTAAAGAAGTCCGTGCCCTAGTTATAGCTATGGGAACTTCTATCGGAGATACTTTTGATCTTGAAAAAATTCGTTATCACAAAATCATAATCGCGACGGATGCTGACGTCGACGGATCACACATCCGTACATTGCTCCTAACTTTATTCTATAGATATTTTAGACCAGTTCTAGAAGCGGGGTATGTATATATCGCTCAACCACCACTTTATAAAATCAAGAGAGGTAAAGAGATTCATTACGCTTATACTGATGAAGAGAGAAATAAAATCATAGGTAAAGAGGTTGATATTTCTGAGATTCAAAATGAAGAAGTTCAAACTATTGAAGAAGAAGGGGAAGAGAGTGAAGAAGTAACTAAAGCAAAATCTACTAAATTCCACATCCAAAGATATAAAGGTCTCGGAGAAATGAATCCTGAAGAACTCTGGGAGACTACTATGGATCCAAAGAAGAGAGTCTTGAAAAGAGTAGACATAGCTAACGCTGAAGAAGCCAATAAAGTATTTGATATATTGATGGGTTCTGAAGTCCCTCCAAGAAAATCATTCATTCAAAGTAATGCCAAACTCGCTGAGATTGATATCTAAAAAATATGGTTGAAATAAATATTAAACAAGAACCTAGTAATCAAAAACAAATTAGAAGTAAGTGGGAAATAGCACTTCCATTTTTCCAAATTGGTTTTAATTTTTTATTTTTTTTGTTGTTTATGATAATGATAGCTATAAGCTTTGGATTAGGTATGAAGGGTGAATCATCTTCTGGGTTAGAAAAGTTAGGCTTTCTTTTACCAATTTTAATATTAATTTTTAATGTTTTATCTATTTTCTTTGCTTTGAATTTATTTTTTAGATCTCAAAAGGGAGCGGAAAAATATTCAATTTTATCATTAATAATAAGTTTATTTGTATTATTTATTATTTTATATGTATGGTACAAATTCCAAATGTTCGATTCTCTGTTTATTACTAGTAGGGTAAGTTAATAAACCTACATTTTTAATTTTTAATTCTTTCTTGCTATTTTGCCTAAAAATGTTATTGTTTTAGGGAATATTTCTTTTTATTTCACAACTTAATTTTTTAACATGTTAGATAAAATTACTTTTATAAAACAAATCCTTAGAGCCTATCTTCTTGGAATTGGCGGTAATACAGCCGGCTTGATTTATTTACAACAAGGGAAAGACAAATATTTTAAAATTATTACTGATTTACTTTATGATTGTGGTACACGTCATAAAAAAGACATAGAAGAACTTGAAAAAGCCAAAAAATTAAGAAATCCTTGTCGTGCTCCAAAATCAATTAAAGTAACGCTCCAAACATCAGCTGTGAATGAGCTTTTGTTTGAAAGTTGATTTTAGTTTTAATACATTTGAAAGTCTTAATTATATATTTATATAGTTAAGGCTTTTTTAATTCAAACTTTTTTTTATTTCTTCTTTAAGTTTTAGAATGAAATTATCTAGGGTCATTTCTTGTTTGTCTGTACGACTTTCTACTTAATTGCGCATTGTGCAACATCGGATGTTGCACAATTTGTTCAATCTAACGCGAAGCTTGCTGAGATTGATATATAAATAAAAAAGAGATAATCCCATAAAGGTTATCTCTTTTAATTTTAATGTATTTGATTGATGTTTTCTGTTGTTGTTTTTGTGAACATTTTTGCTCTTCTTCCTGAGAATCTGGATTGATTATAAGGACTAGATAAAATAGTATGAATAAATTCTTCTTTTAAGTTTAGAAGATATTTTTTTGCATCTTCTTTAGGTGAATTTTCTAAGAGTGTATTAAATAAATCAAGTGGTTTGTTTGTTTTAAGAATTATTTTTATTTTTTCCCTTAATGATTCTTCCTTTATTATAGAATAATCGTTTAATTCTTTTACTGTGACAGAATGATAGCCATTAATTGTGTTTAATAAATGATAGATAGCTACCAAAAGAGTGTCATTTTGTTCATTAAGAGATTTAATGTATAAATCTTTGATTTCTAAAGATTGGTAAGACATAATTATTTTTTTAAGAGTTACAAGATATTCATTTTTATATTAGCTTATTTTTTATATTATGTAAAATTACGGTGCAGGTCTTATCTAGAACAGTAATCTTGCTATTTTGCCTAAAAATGTTATTGTTTTAGGGAATATTTCTTTTTAAATAACTTTTTAAATTTAATACTTATGACTGAGCAAGAAAAGAAAAAACTACTTAAATTGTATCTTGTAGGTGCTGATGTTCATGCTCATCCTTCTTTGAATGAGGTAAAGGAAGGAGAGGACCCATTTTTTCAACTTATTGCAGATATAATTTATGAATGTGGGAAACTACACAAAAAGCAAAAAACAAAAGACAGTAAAAGAGGTTCAACTGATTTCAAGCGTTTAGGAGTTTTAGACTTAGATTTACTAAAAGAAGAAATATCCCAATTGCTTAATGGGAAAAAATTGAGTAATTAAATTCGCTAAGTTGATGATATACAAAGTTGAATATTTTGCCAGAACTCATAGTTCTGGTTTTTTAATTCAAACTTTAATTTTTATTGCATTTATGTTACATTTTATTTATATTATGAATTTTAGTGAAATAACTTTAAAATATTGGGAAGAAAAAGATTGGGAAGATTTAGCGAATGCTAAAAATATTCCTGATCTTTTTATTATTGCAGAAAGGATTATTGATAGGATCCCTTTGCCTGTAGGCCAAGTTTGCGGACCTGTTACTAATGGAGGTTTTAATTCTATAGAAAAGAACTTAGATTTTTTTAATCAAAATATTAAAAAATTACAATCACAAAATATAAATATTTTTGACCAAATGCCTTTCGAAGAAACTATTCAAAAATTTAAAGCAGAAGAGCAAGATAAAGAAAAAGTTTATCAAAGTATTATGAATGATTTTTATTTGCCAATTTTTAAGTCTGGCAAAGTCAAAACTTTTTATTTTTTACCCAATTGGCAAAGTTCCAAAGGCGCTATCTGGGAGCACGAAACAGCAGAAGAATTGGGTATTGAAATAAAGTATATAGATTAACCTCTCAAGTCTGAGAGGTTTTTGTTTTCTTGCTATTTTATCTAAAAATGTTATTGTTTTGGAGAATACTTCTTTTTAAATCACATTTAAATTTAATACATTATGACTGTTTTAAATTCTCTCAAAGAGTTTCAAAATTTACTACCTGGTCAAGTTTTGAAGTTCGAAAATATTAGTACTGGACAGAGTGTCTTTTTGGTTTTTGATCATTTTTTTACTGGAAACCTCAAGCATTTTGATTTCTATGCTTATGGGTTAGACGAAGAATATGAATCTTGTCATCTTTATCTTTTCGATTTATCTTTTACCGAAACAAAAGAGATTTTTAATGTGAAACAATTTCGCCACACATCTTCAGTTGTAAGGGGTGGTGATCATGTTAAATGTTCAACTTCATCTGTCGAAGAGTTGTCAGATTATTTTGTTTTAGAGATACATAATCAAAAACCTAAGGACAGAGATGAGGAAATAATATTAATGGAATCTTTCGGAGCTAGATTAGTTAAAATGGTAAAGGTTTTATTAGTTTATAAAAAATAAATAAAGGATTTTTGCAAATCTGAAAACCTTAACAGTGGATTTATACAGTTAAGGTTTTTTTAATTCAAAGTTTTATTTTTAATTTCTTCTTTTAGTTTTAGAATGAAATTCTCTAGAGTTATTTCTTGTTTATCGGTACGACTTTCTACTGTGAGATTTCCACTCTCGAGTTCTTTGTCACCTAAGACTACTACGTATGGGACTTTTTGAGCTTTAGCATGGTTGATTCTTTTACCTAATGAATTATTGTCGTCTTCTAATTCTACTCGTATATCTTCGCGTTTTAGAGCTTCATAGATTTCTCTAGCTTTATCATTATGATTCTCTCTGACCGGTACGATAGAGACTTGGACAGGGGAAAGCCAGGTAGGGAATGCACCTCCTACATGTTCAATGAGTACAGACATGAATCTCTCTATAGATCCCATAATAGCTGCGTGAATCATAACAATGCGCTCTTGTTCTCCTTGTTCATTGATACAATACAAATCAAATCTATCTGGCATATTCATATCGAGTTGAATAGTTGCGACTTGGTGTTCTCTTCCAATAGCATCTTTTGCCAAGAAGTCTATCTTTGGTCCGTAGAAAGCAGCTTCACCGAGAGCTTCTATGGGAGTCTCACCATTTTTTAATATTATGTCACGAAGAGCTTTTTCTGAATTTTGCCAAGTTTCTTCTGTACCTAGATAAGCAGTCATATTTGCTGGATCATGCATTGAAAGTCTAGGTGTTAAAACGAAACCGAAAGCTCCATAAAAAGTTTTTATAATATTATAAATTCTTTCCATTTCTATTCCAGCGTCAATTAGTCTACAGAATACATGAGCGTCGTCCTGAGTAATAGAACGTACACGAGAAAGTCCTCCAAGTTCACCAGTTTGTTCGTCGCGATAAACTTTCGTTGTAGAAGCATATCTTTGAGGAAGTTCTTTATAACTCCATTGACGACGGTTATATATCTGAGTGTGGTGAGGGCAATTCATTGGTTTCATGGCGAATTCATGTTCCTCACGAGTATTTATTCTGAATAAATCATCTTTGAATTTATCCCAGTGGCCTGAAGTAACGTACAATTCTTTTTTGGTAATATGAGGAATATCTACTCTTTCGTATCCTACCTTTTGGCGGAGTTCCCAAACGAAACCGTCCAGTAAATCTCTAACTAGAGTCCCTTTGGGAGTGAAAAGGGGAAGACCTGCTCCTACTAATTCTGAAAAAGTAAATAAGTCTAATTCGCGACCGAGCTTCTTGTGATCTCTTTTGCGAGCTTCTTCTCTTTGATTTAAATAGGATTCTAATTCTTCTTTAGTTTCAAAAGCGAGTCCGTAAATACGAGTTAGCATTTTATTCTTCTCATCTCCTCTCCAATACGCTCCCGCGACGCGATCGAGCTTGAATGAATCAATATTGATTTCTTTACTAGGATTTTCAGAATGTCCTCCACGGCAAAGATCAGTAAAATCTCCACAAGTATAGAAAGTTATTTTTTCACCTTTTTCGGCTATCTCATTTATGAGTTCTAATTTATAAGGATTATTTTGAAAATACTCACTTGCTTCTTCTTTGGTCTTTTCTTGATGTGAGAATTCTATCCATTTAGGCAACATCTTTCTCATCTTGTTCTCTATTTGAGCTAAGTCTTTATCAGAAATTGGGGTAGAAAATTCAAAATCATAATAAAATCCGTCGTCTATAGCGGGACCGATAGTGTTTTTAGTATCAGGATAAATTTCTAAAACTGCACTTGCGAGCAAGTGGGCTAAAGTATGTCTTTTGTTTTGTAAGTCTTTGTTTTCCATAGTATCTTTAAATAGTATCAAATTTATGAGTCTTTTCATATACTTGACTTTTAATATTAATGTGATACTATATTATAGATACAAAGATTTAGGTCTTTGAAAATAAAATTTTTAAATTTCCAAAAACAGTAAAAATGGAAAATTTTGAATATCTATATTATAATGCGGGAATTTTAATCATTGATGATAAAGTTCTTTTAACTAAGGAAGATTATCAAGGCAATAAACTGATTAAACTCCCTGGAGGAATGCAGGAAAAAATTGATTGTAGTCTAGATGCGTGGTTAAAAAAATTTAAAGAACTTCTTTCTGCCTCAGGTTTTTCTGATAAGGAGGTTGAATTCTTGTCACATCAAGAAAGTTTACTTAAAAGAAGCCGTCAAGCTAGAAGTTTGATCAGAAAATTCCTTATGGAGACTGGGGTTTATCCCTCAGTACTTAAACCAGTTTATTTGCAAGAAGAAGATGATATTGAAAATAAAAAGACTATTATCAAAAAATTCTTTTTTATTAAGGGATATTTTAAATCTGGCGAAGCAAAAGTGCTGGAGTCTGAAGATGTTAGTAAACTGGTATTTTTTTACCCCGATGAAGTTTTAGGAAATTTTCCAGATAATGAAATTTTCAAAAAACACAGAACACCACTTGTCCAAGGGTTAGAGCTTGGGTTAGAATCTGAGCAAATAAAAATTGACTCACTTTCAGAATTTAATTGGGAGTGAATAGAGGAAAGTCTGATTGTAATTTATTTTACAGTCAGGCTTTTTATTTTGATTTTTTTTATTGGTTGTGACATACTACGCCTGAAATAACAAAGTTCTTAATTAATATAAAAAAATAATATAAAATGGAAATAGAAGTTGTAAAAGGGGGTTATGGTTATAACCCTGCTTTTTGTAGAAAGGGTGTTGAATCACAAATTCAAATCCTAACTGATACTGTAAATGATTTCAATAAAAGGCCTTATTTTTCATTAAACCCAGGTTTAGATCCAGATTCAATTCCTAGTCTAGATCCATCTATGGCCTTAGAGTATTTGTACTCTGGCAGAACTAAGTATGATTTACCTGACGGTTGTCATGAAAATGACGGCCTGTTTGCAGTTATTTCACCTTTTGGGTTTAAAAAGCTTTTAAGGTATCCAAAACCTGACGTTTTTAACCCGACCATGTATTGCGAAAGCTTGTATTTTTTGTTTCGAATAATAGGAGAAAAAATGGCTTTTATTAATTATAGAAATGGAGTTTTGAGCCCTCAATATTTTATTCAAACAGAAAGAAGTGTGGATGGTTATTCCAAGCTTTCTTATTTTCAAGGAGAAAACAAAAGAGTAAGCGACATTTGGATAATAAATTCACAGTTGGGTTTTATGCGCAGGGCAGAACCTGCAAACACTAAACTCTTTTCAAATGAATATGGTTTAAGTTCTGTTTTTGCTGGGTGTATTAAATTAACACACCCGAAATTAGCCTCAGACACTTGGAATTATTTAGGAGTAACTTGTATTGGAGATAAATTTGTATTCGACAATTCTGTTCCTACTTATTCTTCTAACGGTTCTTCTAATGATAGTTGTGATTTTTATTCGTCTCATTCTATCGAAAATCGATACTCCAAATTTGGAAATGCGACTTTCTTTGTTTAATTTTTTAAAAAACTACAAAAAGTCTTATTTATAATAATGAGGCTTTTTTTATTATTTATTTGCTATTCTTTATTTTATTTGCTAATATAAAAACATTATGGTTATAAGAATGAGACATACAAAAGGGCATACAGGGAACAGACGTTCCCATCATGCTCTTAAAAATAGAACTTTAGCAGTTGATCCAGAAACTGGAACAATGCATTTAAGACACCGCGTTAACCCTGCAACAGGAATGTACAGAGGTAGACAAGTTTTAAATCTTGTTAAAAAAGTAGAAAAGAAACAAGCTAAAGCAAAAGCTAAAAAAGCTTAGTTTTAGGTTTTATTTAATATTGCATTACGCAGTTTTAATACTTTTAATTAGATTAATTTATGGCAAATAGGCACCTTTCAAGATCAATAGTTCTTCAGACTCTCTTTGAGTGGGATTTTATGTCGACAAAAGACAATCCTAAGGTTTTTTCTAAAGAAGATATCGAAGAAGCTTTAAAGAGAAATTTAAAAGAATTTGCTCCTGGACTCGAGGATGATATTTTCGTGAATAATCTTGTGGACTCTATCCTCAAGAAAAAAGCTGTGATTGATGAAATCATAACTAAAGCTGCGCCTGATTGGCCGATAGAGAAGATATCTGTGGTAGATAGAAATATATTAAGAATCGGTCTAACCGAGCTTCTTTTTGGTGACCGTAAAGACGTACCTCCAAAAGTAGCTATTAATGAAGCTATTGAGTTAGCGAAAACTTTCGGTGGAGAGAATTCTAGTAAATTCGTAAACGGTGTCCTTGGGGCTGTGTATAAAGAAATAGGTGAGCCCGGTAAAGAAGAAGTTAGTAAAAAAAAGAAGTCTGATGAACCTGTAGATATAACTAAATTACCAAAAGAGAAATTAGGAGGCGCTCTAGTCTATGCTAAAAAAGGTGACAAAGTGTATTTTGCTTTAGTTCATGATGTGTTCGGATACTGGACTTTATCTAAAGGTAAAATAGAAGCATCAGAAGATATAGAAGCTGGTACAGTCAGAGAAATCAAAGAGGAAATAGGACTTGATATAAAAATAATAACTAAACTTGGAGAAAATGAATACGTTGCTACTCATCCAGAACGGGGCAAGACTCTAAAGCACGTTGCGTATTTCCTTGCTGAATCAGAATACAAAGAATTAGTATTAGAAGCCTCTGGTGGATTAGACGGAGCTAGGTGGTTTGAGTTAAGAGAAATACCAGAATTAAGAATTTATAATGATATCGTTCCATTACTTGCTAAAGCTGTGGAAGTGATTTCAAAGAAATAAAAATATTTAATAATATGATTCAATTTTCAGATTTTGAAGAAAAAACAAAAATAATTTTTAAAGATAAGAATCTTATCAAGCAAGCTTTTATTCATCGTTCATATATTAACGAGAATCCAAATATCGGTCTTTCTCACAATGAAAGATTGGAATTTTTAGGTGATGCTGTGGTGGAGTTAGTCGTTACAGATTTTCTTTATAAAAAATATAAAGATTATGATGAAGGAGAATTGACTGCTCTTCGTAGTGCGCTCGTAAATGCGGTGATTATTTCTGACGTAGCAAGTACCCTCGGTATGAACGATTTCTTATTGTTGTCTAAAGGTGAAGCTAAAGATACCGGTAAAGCTCGCCAATATATATTAGCGAATACTTATGAAGCTTATGTTGGAGCAGTATATTTAGATCAAGGTTATGAAGTTTCTAAAGATTTTATTGCTAGCACTCTTTTGATTCACACTGAAGAAATAGTAAAGAAAAAACTTTGGCGTGATGCGAAAAGTTTAGTACAAGAAAAAGCCCAAGAGTATGTCGCTTTTACACCTTCATATAAAGTTATTAATGAATCAGGTCCTGATCATGATAAGCATTTTACTATTGGTATATATTTTGGAGCCGATTTAATAGCGCAAGGTAAAGGCCAATCCAAGCAAGAAGCAGAGCAACAAGCAGCTCTCAATGCATTAAAAATAAATAATTGGATAGACTAAATATGAGACTTAATAATTTAGAAATAAATGGTTTCAAGTCTTTCTCTAAAAAAACTAATTTAGAATTTAATACACCAGTAGTCTCTATTGTAGGGCCGAATGGTTCAGGTAAGAGTAACGTCGTGGAGGCTTTTCGTTTCGTGTTAGGAGAACAATCTATGAAATCCATGCGCGGACGCGGAGGAGTAGATCTAATATTCAAAGGTTCCAAGAGTTTACCTAAAGGTACCAAGGCTACAGCAACTATTTATTTTGATAATACTGATAGAATATTTAAATTATCAAACGACGGTGGGGAAGATGTAAATCTCAACTACGATGTGGTTAGTATTTCTCGTGAAGTTTATGCGGACGGCTTAAATAAATATATTTTAAATGGATCTGAAGTTAGATTGAAAGATATTAATAGCCTTCTCGCTTCGGTAAATATTGGTTCTTCTGGACACCATATCATTTCTCAGGGAGAGGCTGATAGGATATTGAATGCGAACGCTCGCGATAAAAGAGAGATGATAGAAGATGCTTTGGGACTCAAGGTATTTCAATATAAAATAAAAGAATCAGAAAGAAAACTGGAACGCTCTAATGACAATCTCAAAGAAGTAGTATTACTCAAAAGAGAAAATGCTCCGCATTTGTCATTCCTAAAGAAGCAAATAGAGAAATTAGAAAAAATGAAAGAGTTGAAAGTAGAACTTTCTTCTTTGTATGTGGAATTTTTGAAAAAAGAAAGTGTGTATTTAGAAAGTGAAAAGAAAAATCTCATTCCAGAGCGCGAGAATTTAAAAATAGAATTAGACAAATTAAGCATACTCATCAATGAAGATTTAGATGATGTTAATAGCGTCGAGAATCAAAAACTAGAAGAACTTAAAAAAGCCGAACACGAGATAACCAATATTCGTAGATTTAAGGGCGAGATAGAACGTAAACTCGGACGCATTGAAGGTATGATAGAAGCTCGCAAATGGAGAAAGGAGAAAATGCCTGAGGTAAAGATATTCCATCAAGACGAATTAAAACAAATTATAGATGAAGTTGATACTTCTATTGATCTTGCTTTGGAGACAGAAGATATTTCAGAAATAAAAAATATCTTGCGTAATATCAAAGGAATTTTTGTGAAATTCAACGCTATAGATAATAGCAATCTTCATGATTCGCATTCTGATGAAGGCGAAATCTTGGAGATGGAAAACGCTCACAAGCAAGTCTTAGATGAGATGAACAAGATCAAGTTTGAAGAAGAAAAGATTTTATTGGTGATTAAAGATTTAAAAGATGCGGTGCAATTAGAGATGGATAAAGGACGCGACAAGGAGAGAGAAAAGTTTAGTTTGAAAGTAAAATATCAAGAACTTTCTTCAAAGTTATCTATTTGTGAAGTTAAATTAGAAAATCTTGGCCGTGAGATAGACGCATTTAATAATGAAATCAAAGAAGGTGAAGCTTTGATTGGAAGTGAGATTCATTCTTATGTTTCATTTGAAATAGTTGAAGCTTTTGATAAGGTTTCTCAAGAAGAATTAAAGAGACGTATAGAGAGAATCAAAATCAAACTTGAGGATTCCGGACTTGGAAATATGGGAGATATTTTGAAAGAATACGAAGAAGTAAATACTAGAGATTTATTCTTGGCTAAAGAAATAGAAGATCTGACTGCTAGTATCGAATCCCTACAACAACTCATAATTGATCTAAAAGTAAAAATAGATATTGAATTCAAGGAAGGTATCAAAAAGATTAATAAAGAATTTAAAGAATTTTTCTCTCTTATGTTCGGAGGAGGTCATGCAGAACTCGTAATATATATTCAGAGTAAAAAGAAAAAGAGTGAAGTTGCTGATATAGACGATGAAGAGATTATCCCTGAGATAGAAGAAGAGGTTATCACCGAAGAGGGTATAGATATCGATGTATCTCTACCGCATAAAAAAGTAAAAGAACTTCATTCTCTCTCTGGAGGTGAGCGCTCTTTAACTTCTATCGCTTTGCTTTTCGCTATGTCTTCTGTTAATCCACCGCCATTTCTAATACTAGATGAAACCGATGCGGCACTAGACGAAGCTAACTCTCGTAAATATGGAGATATGTTAGAGAAACTTTCTCGTCATTCTCAGCTCATCGTAGTGACTCACAACCGTGAGACTATGTCTCGTGCGGGAGTCCTCTATGGAGTTACTATTGGTTCTGACGGAGCGTCCAAGCTCTTGTCTGTAAAATTCGACGAAGCTCAAGCTATAGCAAAATAAATATTTGATTTTTAGGATTATTTACTGTACTCTCTAAGAGATACTGTTCTATTTAATCACTTTTAAATTTTTTGAAATGAAAAATTTAGTTATAGCAAGTTTTTTAAATTTTGGGATTTTCTTCTTTTTTTTAATTAATCCAAATAATATTTTTTCAGCTAATATTGTAAATTGGGTTTCCTGGATTACAGGAATCCTGAATGTTATCTTTTTTGTTTTAGTTCTTGATTTTGTGGTACAGAAAAATCAAAAAATTATCTCATTGCAAGATGAAATTATTGCTTCTGAAACAGATGATAAAGAAATTTATTCTGATTTAGATAAAGCACAAAAAGAGCTTGAGAGTTTTAAAAACCAAGATGATTCAGAGTTTAAAAAAAGTAATGTTCCTGGAGTTTGTGAAAATTACAAAGAATATTTTGATTTAATCAATGAAACCCATCATGGTCCTCCAAAATAAAAAATAAGTTAAAACAAAAAGGAAGCTATTGTTATTATAGCTTCCTTTTATTATTTTTATTGTACTTTTAATTTCTCTTCTTTTCCTTGGATTATTTGATCAGGTTGGAAAACTTTATTTAATTTAACAGTATTCTTTTTGTAGTAGATACTACCATCGCGCCAAAGTTTGAGTTCTAGTAACATTCCTTGCATAGTGGCTACAGAGAATTTTTGATCAAAAATAAAGTTACCTAAAGAGTAAACTATAAGACTATCTTTATAAACTTCTGTATTTTGCGTTACGTGAGGATGGTGACCTATGACTAACTTGGCTCCGGCGTCGACAGCTTTTTTAGCTAGAGTTTCTTGTCTTTTGTTATTTGTAGTTTTGTATTCGTCTCCCCAGTGAATAGACACTACTAGATAATCCACTTGGGATTTTGCATTTCTAATTATTTCTTCATAACGAGGATTGTTCGCTAGGAGTATCCCTATAGTATCTTCTTTGGCTACAAGACTTTGCGGGCCAACATCTGAGAATCCGAGGAAACCTATTTTCATACCATATTTTTCAATAATAGTTGGACTCTCGGCATCTTTTTTTACTCCGCCTCCAGTATAACGAATTTCATTCTCATCTAATCTATTTAAGGTATCTATAAAAGCTTCACGGCCCCAATCTCCGGCGTGATTATTGGCTACAGAAAGGATATTAAAACCTGCTCCTTTCAAAGCCGGTATTGTAGAAGGATCCATTCTAAAAGAATATAAATTTCTCAAATCTTTACCTTGATCTGAGGCAGGTCCTTCTAGGTTAGCAAATACTATATCGGACTTTTTCAATACGGTCATCTTTTCAAATAAAGAAGAATAGTCTCCATTAAAGTTTTTGTTCACAGAACTTCTAACTCCACGATCAAGCATAATATCTCCCAAGAATGAGAAGGTGATAAAATCTGGATCACGAATACTAGGTACATTTAATTTCTCTTTGATCCAGTCAGCTGTGGCATCTTTTTCTCCTCCATAATAAACGTTGTTATTTAAATATCTGAGAATAGTATTTACGTCTTTAACTCTATCATTACTACCAAGTAAAACTATACCGATAGGGCGAGTGGTTTCTTTACCTAGAGGTAAATCAAAAACAGAAATTACAGTTTCTTTAGCAGGATTAGTATAACCACTTTTACCCCCGAGATATTCAGGTTTATGCAAGAATTGATTGGTACTAAACCAGTTATGTCTTTTGGTAGCATAACTTCTTTGCTTGGTGATATTTAAAATATTCTTTTTATTTTGATTTAGATATCCGGTTAATTTAAATAAATCAGATACGGTCGATTGATTGTTGACGGATAAACCACTCGGATCTTCATAAGAAGTATTTATCATTTTCAAGATTTCTGCTTGTTGATTCATTTTCTTAATAAAAGATTCACGTCCCCAGAATTCAGCTAGGACTTCGGCTGAGTCATTACTAGATTGTAATAATAGGGGATAGATAAGGTCTTTGGCTTTTACTTGTTCACCTTTACTCAAATTTCCATTTTGACCATAAGTCGATAAGGCTTTACTACTAACTTTAGCGACGTCGCCTTCTTTGGTTAATTCATCAGCCACGAGTGCAGTCATGAGTTTAGAAACAGAAGCTATAGGCAGTCTAGTTTCGGCATTTTTAGAAAGAATTATCTCGCCAGTATTCAAATCTCCAACGATATAACTCTTGGATGAAAGGTTTATCTTTTGATCTAAATCTTTATTAACATAAAAATATGTTTGTTTTTCAGTTTTAACTTCTTCTGCACTCGTTAGGGGACTCGCTTCTAAACTCTCATTTAGAGCGATTATGTTATTCGGTATTTTTTGGTTTGGAAAATTCTCAAATAAATACGAAGCAAAAAATATCCCTCCTACGATAGGGAATACAGCAAAGAGAAGAAATTTTATTTTGGCATTTAATTTCATTTTTAAATAATACTATAATCTATGATTTTCTTTTCTAAATCTACTTTCTTAACTTGAATTTTTATTCTATCACCAAATCGGAATTTCTTACCTTTTTTCTTGCCGACTAATTCCATTTTCTTTTCATTCAATACATAAAAGTCATCATTCATATCTCTCATTCTGACCATACCTTCACATTTAGTTTCTATTTCTTCGACGTAGATACCCCATTCACTAATACCACTTATGATACCAGTCATAGTCTCGCCAACTCTAGTCGACATATACTCTACTTGTTTGTATTTCACTGAAGATCTCTCAGCCTCCGTAGCTCTCTTTTCTTGTTCACTGGAAACTTTTGCTATTTCTTCATATTCAGAGATATGATCTTTAGTGATTTTCTCGCCCCTTAGATTCATGGAAAGTAATCTGTGAACTATCACGTCAGGGTATCTTCTGATTGGAGAAGTAAAGTGAGTATAGTGTTTAAAAGCTAATCCGTAGTGGCCGATATTTTTGGTAGAATAAACTGCTTTAGCCATAGACCGGATCACTGCTTTGTGAATAGTATTTTTCTCGTCTTTGTTTTTAAGACTCTCTAGTATTCTATTTATTTCATAAGAGGGTATAGTTCCATTTTGCATTTTAACTGTATAACCTAAACTCTTTAAGAAGGTAGCTAAGTCAAAACTTTTTTCTTTGTTTGGTAGATCATGGATACGATAAATAAACACGCCTTTGTCTTTAGAACTTTTAGACATTTTCTCAGCAACTTTTCTGTTGG
Source organism: uncultured Candidatus Saccharibacteria bacterium (assembly GCA_964385945.1). Taxonomy (GTDB): domain Bacteria; phylum Patescibacteriota; class Minisyncoccia; order Phycocordibacterales; family UBA9973; genus UBA9973. The sequence continues at coordinate 1,923 of CAYLQJ010000002.1, read as the reverse complement.
CTAAAAGCATGAACTCCTCAATCAATTTATAAGAATCAGTTCTTTCTTTCTTGATAACCTTGATAGGCTTGCCGTCTTTATCTAGTACGAACTTCACTTCTTCTTGATCCAGAGATACAGCTCCATTGGCGAACCGGTCTTTAGTTAATTTTTGAGCTATATTATTTAAAATATGTAATTCTTTATGTAATTCTTTATCTTTATTTTTTATACTTTCATACGCTTCTTCATAAGTAAATCTTTTTTGAGAGTTGATAACACTATGACCGTACCATTCACTTAAGACTTCGGCATTTTTATTCATTACAAAAACAGCACTCATAACAAGTCGGTCTTTGTAGGGGACTAGAGAACATAAATCATTAGATAATATTTCGGGTAGCATCGGTATTGTTCGGTCTACTAGATAAACAGAAGTTCCTCTCATTTTAGCTTCATCGTCGAGCGTCGTACCAGGTTTAACATAATAACTCACGTCGGCAATATGAATACCTATCTCGTATTGGTCTTTGCCTAATTCTTTAAATGATATCGCATCATCAAAGTCTTTTGCGTCAAATGGATCTATTGTGAAAGTTAAAGTATTTCTAAAATCTTTTCTGTCTTTATAATCTTCTTCTGTGATTCCTTTTTTCTTTATTATTTCTGCATCAGATTCTACGTGCTTAGGCAAAGTTAAATCGAAACCTTTTTCTATGACGATAGAATGCATTTCAGTATTGTGGTCTCCGGGTCGTCCTAAAACTTTCACTACTTCACCGATAGGGGCTTTGTTGTGATCTTTCCAAGAAGTTATTTTTACATAAACTTTTTCATTTAATTTTGCTCCATTTAGCATTTTTTCTGGAATCAAAATATCAGTGTACATTTTGTTGTCATCAGGCTTCAAGAAGAAAACTTCGTCTTCTTTTTCTAAGACTCCAGAAAATCCCATCTTTACTCTATTTAAAATTTCTAGGACGGCACCATGGGTAGTACCTTTAATTTTAGAAAGAATAGCGACTTTGACTTTATCGCCATGTAGAGCCGTATTTAGATGCTTGTAGTCTATCTCTATGTCCTCTTTTTGACCTTCTACCCTTAAATATCCAGTACCTTTACCGGAAATAGATATAATCCCTTCAACTTCTTTATTTATAGATTTTGTATCCTTATTTTTACTTGTCATAGAGTAAATATAGCATATTTTCATAGATTTATTGTGTGATTTGGAGAATAGAGAAATAAGTAACATATACTTGACTTTTTGTCCAGTATATGTTATACTCTATGTATGAAATTAAAAGACTTTTTTCTGATTTTAATAGCATTTTTGATACTATTTACGCCGGTTACGAGCGTTTTAGCTTGTAACAATTGTTATGTATCTTTGTCTAACGGAGGCTATCTTTTTAACGGTTCTTACGTCTCTGCTGGTTCAGTTCCTAGTAATGCTAGTTTTACGACAGTAGCTGGCTATTTGGCTAGTGGGGGATCTTTTACTGCTGGTCAATACAAGGCATTAGGTGCAAATTTTACTGCTGCGGATTATAAAGCTGTTGCTAGCTTCCATTTAAATGCAGGACATATTAGTATTGCTTCATATAATGCCATTGTCGGATATACCACTAATGGTGCAAATGCTCAAAATGCCGCGTATTATACTAATGTTGCATATCTTACCAACGCTGCATACATGGCTAACGGAGCATACGCTGCCAATGCCGCTTATCTTACCAACCCTGCTTACATGACCAACGCCGCTTATTTAGCTAACGCCGCGTATCTTACAAATGCATCTTACATGGCAAACGCCGCTTACTTAGCTAACGCTGCGTATCTTACTAACGCTTCATATTTCAGTAACGCAGCTTACTTAGCCAACGCTGCGTATCTTACTAACGCTTCATATTTCAGTAACGCAGCTTACTTAGCTAACGCTGC
>CAYLQJ010000001.1:0-92658 GCA_964385945.1 uncultured Candidatus Saccharibacteria bacterium | reverse complement strand
AGTTATGAAATACAATGGTAGTAGTTGGGTGACGGTAGGCTCTCCTGGATTTTCTCAAGGAAGAGGGGTGGCTTATACCTCTCTTTATTTAGATTCTAACGATACTCCATATGTAGCATTTCAAGAAAATAGATACAAAGCTAGTCTTATGACATACAATGGCACTGCTTGGGTTAGCGTGGGACCTCTTGGATTTTCTGACGAAGGAGTAGGTTCTATTTCTCTAGCTATAGATTCAAATGATATTCCGTACGTAGCATATATAGATAACTATAATGACGGGAGAATTAGTGTAAAATATTTTCCATTATCAGAACCTGTTGTTGTTACAAATTTACCAACTCATACAAAAACTACAGCAATACTTTATGGAGAAGTTACAGATTCAGGAGGACTAAATATAACAGAACGAGGTTTTCAGTATGGTTTAACAGAAAGTTATGGAACAACTATTACTCAAACGGGCTCTTACGGCCAAGGGGTTTTCTCCGCTAGTATTACTGGTTTGACTAATAACACGACTTATCACTACAGATCCTACGCTGTCAATAGTCTTGGAACAAGTTACGGTGATGATATTACTTTTACAACATCTTACAATGGTTATTGGACAACCTTAGGTACGGATGGATTTACTGGAGATGGAGTGGGTTCTCCTATAATTGAAATAGATTCAAATGGTATTCCTTATGTTGCTTTTGAAGATGGTTCACGTAGTGGGGGAACAACCGTTATGAAATGGAATGGTGTTGTTTGGGAGTTGGTAGGCATTCCTGAATTTAATGGTAATTCAATTTACGGTATAGATTTTAAATTGAATTCTGAAGATGTGCCTTATGTGGCATATCAAGATAGTTCAAATAATTATAAAATTTCAGTTATGAAATATAATGGTTCTGTTTGGGAGCTTGTAGGTTCAGTAGGTTTTTCTGAAGGTTTAGTCTACAACCCTTCTTTATATTTTGATTCTAATAATGTTCCTTATGTTGCATATCAGGATTCAATAAACGGAGGAGCTACAGTTATGAAATGGAATGGTTCCTCTTGGGAATTATTAGGCTCAGCAGGTTTTTCTAATGAAGATATACAAGGAATCTCTCTTGTTTTAGATTCAAATGATATTCCATACGTTGGATATCGTGAAAATGATGCAGGTTTTAATTATAAATCTACAGTTATGAAATACAATGGAGCTACTTGGGAGCTAGTAGGTACTCAAGCTTTTTCTGATGGAGTGGTAAATAACGTTGTCTTATCACTAGATTCAAGTGATAACATTTATATAGCCTATGTAGATGAATCTACTGATTTAAGTAATCAAATTACAGTTATGAAGTGGAGTGGTGATTCTTGGGAATTAGTAGGTCCGAAAGGATTTACTGAGTATCCAGTCGTAAATATTTCATTTGAATTAGATTCTAATGATATGCCTTATGTTGCGTATTATGATGCTAATAATACTGTTAATGGTGATAAGGCTTCTTCTATGAGGTACAACGGAACCACTTGGGAAATCGTAGGTTCAGCAGGTTTTTCTGAAGGAACATCTGAACAAACTTCGATAGCTTTTAATTCAAGTGGTGTGCCTTATGTTACATATCGAGATGGAGCAAATACTAACAGCATTACAGTAAAATATTTTATTAAATCTGAATTAACAGTAGCTACAAATAATGCATCTTCTGTGACAGATGCTACTGTTAATTTGAATGGAAACATTACAGATATTGCAGAAATAAATCCGACAGTGAGAGGTTTTCAGTATGGCTTAGATACAAACTATGGAAATACTGTAAATGAAACAGGTACTTATTCTACAGGGATGTATGTATTAGCCGTATCTTCTTTGACCTGTAATTCTACATATCATTACAGAGCTTATGCTACTAATTCTGAACGTACAAGTTATGGAGAAGATTATACTTTCTCAACTTCGCCTTGTATTGTAGCAAGCATGTCTAGTAATCCACCAGGAGCTGTATTGATCCCAGTAATTCCTGTTGCAAAAAAAGAAATTATTAATAATATAGATTTAGGTTGTGTAAAAAATAATCTCTTTAGTTATTTAACAGGAAAGGCTTGCTTCTTTGATAAATTTGTTGACTTAAATAAAGTAAAAAATTCTACTGAAGAAGTATTAATAACATCGAAAGTCAACAATAATAAATGTTCATCAGAACTAATCCTTACCCAAGATTTAAAAGCAGGAGCAAGAAATGGTAAATATCATTCATATACTAAGGCTATAGTAAAAGAAGTAAAGATACTTCAAACCCACATGAATAGATTAGGATTCAACTCAGGTAAGGTTGATGGTGTATTAGGATTTATTACAGATAGAGCTATTAAAAGAATGCAGGCTTATCTAGGAACCAAACAAGATGGTTTAATAGGTCCTATTACCAGAGATTTCATTAATAATTCTTGTAATAGTACTAATAGTCTTTAGTAAATAAAAAAACCTTTGTAGAAATGCAAAGATTTTTTTGCTATAATTGGAAGTATGGATTTGCCTCAATTACCACCGAATAAAGATTTAACATATATTGGATATTCTACATTCAGAGACAAGAATGTCCTCTTTGGTATCAAGCGTCGTGACCGCCGTCAGCATATTTATATTCTCGGAAAGTCCGGTACTGGTAAGTCTGTACTCATGTCTAATATGATCATGCAGAATATCCTAAACGGCGAAGGAGTCTGCGTCGTTGACCCTCACGGTGAGCTCGTTGAAGGAGTCTTGCAAGCTATCCCTACACATAGACTAAAAGACGTAGTTTATTTTAACCCAGCGGATACCGAATATCATATCGGTTTCAACGTGCTCGAACTTGTAGATTCGAAATACAAGCACTTGGTCGCTTCTGGGCTTATGGGAATTTTTACTAAAATCTGGGCGAATGCATGGTCTGCTCGTATGGAATATATTTTGAACAACTGTATTTTAGCCTTGCTTGATACTCCAGGTACGACTCTCCTTGGTATCCCTCGTATGTTAGTTGATAAAGACTATCGTCAAAAGATAATCAACAATTTAAAAGACCCGGTGATCAAAGCTTTTTGGATTCATGAATATGAAGCTTGGCAAGATAAATTCCGTAATGAAGCTATTGCTCCGATTCAAAACAAGGTCGGTCAATTCCTTTCGACTTCTGTTATTCGTAATATTGTCGGTCAGTCAAAAAGTACTATCGATATTTTTGACATGATGAACGAAGGTAAGATTTTCTTAGTGAACGTATCCAAAGGACGTATCGGAGAGGACAATTCTAAACTCCTCGGAGGTATGATCATTACTAAGATTCAGCTTGCAGCCATGGAGCGTGTGCGTATTCCTGAAGATGAACGTAAAGACTTTTATCTTTACGTGGACGAGTTTCAAAATTTTGTTACTGACTCTTTCGCTTCGATTCTATCTGAGGCTCGTAAATACCGCTTGAATCTTACCGTGGCGCACCAATATACAGCTCAGCTCGTGACTAAAGAGTCTAGTGCAATGCGCGACTCTATTTTCGGTAACGTCGGAACCATGATTGTATTTCGTGTGGGAGCGGACGATGCGGATTTCTTGGAAAAAGAATTTGCCCCAGAGTTCACTCCGGAAGATATTGTAAACCTGCCTAACTTTAAAATATACCTAAAGCTTATGATAGACGGTATTACTTCTCGTCCTTTTTCTGCTAAGACCATAGCTCCATTAGTGAAAGGAGGTAATCTCGAAATCGAGGCACAGGTTATTAGTTCTTCTCGAGAATTATATTGTCGAAGTAAAGAAGATATTGAAAAAGAGATTAACGATTGGAGTGGCATGGCGCTCGGAGATATTGGGAATGCTCGCGATAACAATAAAGCAATCAATCCTAACGGTGAGAAATTTGAGACAGTTTGTTCTAATTGTGGCACCATGACCACGGTCCCTTTCAAACCTGAACCTGGACGCGCGGTGTATTGTAAAGACTGTATTGTAAAAATAAAAGCAGGGGAGATAAAACCTATCCGAGTATCTGCAGATCAATTGAAAAAAGACGAGACTAGATTTTTCAAACCTCTAGCGGATTTGGGTATAGAATTCGGTGGTGGTGAGGATACCTCTTATGTAAAGAAAACAGAAAGTAAACCTATACCGAGTGCAAATAATAACTTTAAGCCTCAAAATAAACCCGATTTTAATAATAATAAAAAAAGTTTTGATTCACCAAAAAAGAACTTTGTGAATAATGTTATTGATAAAGTTTTACCCAAGAATCCTATTCACATAAGAGCCGAAAAACCTAAAATTAGCGGTTTGAATTTGGGCTTAAAAGAAATCCTTGATATTGCCTTACACAACAAAGACATAACAGAAGTAAAAGAAAAAATCCCAGAACCTAAATTAAATATTGCTGATAAAAATACTAATCAAGTAAGGAAGACCATTTCCTTAAATGATTTAAAAGTTGCAAAAATAGAAAATACTCATAATTCCAAAGACCGTTCTGCGAGTTCTGATCTGATGAATAGTTTTAGAAATATGATTTCCGAAAAAGTAGATGATATTATAGTGGGAGAAAAAATAGAGAATAAAATAATTACACCAAAAATAAATCCACCCGTAAATATGGAGATAAATACAGAATCTCAAATAAAAACTGAAATTAAAAAAGAAGAAATAAAAATAGAAACAAAACAAGAAATAAGAGAAGAGAAAAAAGAAGAGATTAAACCTGCCCGAAATGCTACGCATAGCGATGCAGGCGGGCAAGAAATAAAATTTGAACCGGTAGAAGAGAAAACAGGAACTCCGCCACCTTTAACTAAAGATAATATAGAGGAGGTTCCAGAAGAAGTCTTGCGTAAATTGTTAGAAGATAGATCGTAGAAATATGGAATATAAATCCGAAAATAAAAATCTTGCCCCGCACTAATTTATTGATTACTTGTTATAAAATACAAAAAATACATATTAAGATAGAAATAGAAAAATGGAAGAGAAATATAAAAATTTAGTGCTGGGGTGCCAGAATTGTAAAAGTGATTTCATTATCGAGAGGGACGATTTTTCTTTCTATGAAAAGATAAAAGTTCCACTACCGACTTTTTGCCCTGAATGTAGATTCCAAAGAAGAGCTTCTTGGAAAAACGACACTTCTTTATATAACCGTAAATGTGATTCTTGTGATACAAACGTAGTATCAATGTATTCTCCTGATTCTAAAATAATAATTTATTGCAATAAATGTTGGTGGAGCGATAAATGGGATGGGCTTATGTATGGTCAAGATTATGATTATTCTAAATCTTTTTTTGAACAGTTTAATGAATTGACTAATAAAGTTCCTCATATAGCCCTTGTTAATGATAATAATATTGCTAGTGTTAAATGTGAATATACTGGAGATTGTTGGTTTTCTAAAAACTGCTATATGACTTTTTGTGCCTGGAGAATAGAAAATGTATTTTATGGTTATTTTACTATTGCAGGTAAAAATATGACAGATTGTACTTTTATTTTTGATTCTAATGAATGGCTTTATGATTCTTTTAATTGTTCTAATTGTTATCGATTAACTAATTGTTATTTTTGTGTATCTTGTTTAGATTCTAGCTTTTTATATGATTGTCGTAATTCTTCAAATTGTTTTATGTCTTTTGGATTAAGAGGAGAGAAATATTGTTTTAAAAATCAAAAATATTCTAAAGAAGAATATGAAGAAATTTTAAATTCTTACGAACTTCACACTTATGAAGGTAGGCAAAGAGCTAAAAAAGAATTTAAAGATTTTATTTTAAAATATCCTAGAAAATATGCAAGAATTTTCCAATCTTTAAATAGTACCGGAGATTTTATAAATAATGGTAAAAATCTTAGGAATTGTTTTGGAGGAAATGGAATGGAAAATTCTAAATTTATTCAATTTGGAGGTAAGAATTTAGACTCTTATGATTTAACTACAACAGGTGAGAATGAACAAGGATATGAAGGAGTTGTTCTTGATCATTCTAATAATAATAAATTTGGGTTATTTTCTGTTAAATCTCAGGAATTAGAATATACTATGCATTGTCATAATTGTAAATATATTTTTGGTTGTGTTGGTTTAAAGAATAAACAGTATTGTATTTTCAATAAACAGTATACTAAAGAAGAATATTTTGAAATAGTAGAAAAAATAAAAAAGAATATGAATGAGATGCCATATATAGATTTAAAAGGTAGAGTATATAAGTATGGAGAATTTTTCCCAATTGAGTTTTCTCCTTTTGGTTATAATGAAAGTACAGTAAGTCAGTTTTTACCTTTAAATCAAAAAGAGATTTTAAATAATAACTATAAGTTTCAATATAATATTCAAAAAACTATAGGCAAGCAAACCGTTGAGTCAATAGATATGCCTAGTTCTTTAGAGAATATTGATGAAAGTTTCATTGATAATATCTTCGAATGCATAGATTGTAAAAGAAACTTTAAAGTCATTCCTGACGAATTTAAATTTTATAAAATAATGAATTTACCTTTACCTCGGAGTTGTTTCTATTGTAGATTAGAAGAAAGGTTATTTTTCAGAAATCCTTTTAAACTCTGGCATCGTAAATGTATGAAAGAAGGGTGTAATAATGAATTTGAAACTAGTTACGCTCCTGAGAGACTGGAAATAGTGTATTGTGAAAAATGTTATCAGAGTGAGGTGTATTAGTATATAATAAAAAATATGGAATATAAATCCGAAAACCGAAACTGTCAGAATTGCCAAAAAGACTTCGTAATAGAAAGTGATGATTTTTCTTTTTATGAAAAGATAAAAGTTCCAGCCCCGACTTTTTGTCCCTCATGCCGTCGTATTAGACGTTTGTCTTGGAGAAATGATTATTCTCTTTATTCTAGAGAATGTTTTTTGTGCTCAAAAAAATTTATATCTATTTATGAATCTTCTAAGTTTAAAGAGGTTCTTTGTCCAAAATGTTTCCACGGAGATAATTTTGATGCGTATAAATATGGAGTAGATTATGATCCAAATAAATCTTTTGTTGAACAAGTCGTAAATCTATATAATACAATTCCAAAATTAGGGATAATTAATGACAATGATATTGCTAGTGTTAATTGTTTGTATACTAATGATGTAGCTTTTTCTAAAAATTGCTCTATGGTCTTTGTCGCCTGGAGGTTAGAGAATGTTATGTATTCGACCAATCTTTCTTCGGGTAAAGACCTGTCTGATTGTTTAGGCATATTTGAAGAGGCTGAATATTCTTATGAGGTTGTGATGAGTGGCAAGATAGCTTATTGCAAAAATGTCTATTGGTGCAACTCTTGTATCAATTGTATTTTTTGTTATGACTGTCGTGGTTCAAATGATTGTTTTATGTCTTTTGGTTTACGCAATAAAAAGTATGTGTTTAAAAATGAGCAATATTCTAAAGAAGAATACGAAAAAATATTAGATTCATATAACCTAGATACCCGGACTGGATATTTGAAAGCGAAAAATGAATATTTAGATTTTATGAAAAAATTTCCTAGAAAATTTGCTGAACTTAGGAATTGTGTTAATTCTACGGGTGCAGATATGTTGCGTAGTAAAAATGTGAAAGCTTCCAACTCTGCTTCTTTTTCTGAAAATTCAAAGTTCGTTCATGAAGGGGTTAGTTTTAATACTTGCTACGATTGTGCTGTGGGTGGAGAAACAGAGCTCGCTTATGAATGTATTACACCTGATCATTCTTATAATAGTTTAGTAACGATAGAGTCTTGGAAGAATAATAATATCGCGTACTCTATAGATTGTCATTCATGCCAAAATATTTTAGGATGTGTTGGAGTTAAGAGTGGCCAATATTGTATTTTAAATAAAAAATATGAAAAAGCAGAATATCAAGCTTTATATGAATTGATAGTTTCTGATATGGAAAAAAGAGGTGAGTGGGGAGAATTTTTTCCTTCTCATTTATCACCTTTTGGTATTAATGAAACTCCTGCACTCCATCAGATAAATTTATCAAAAGAAGAATTATTAGCTCGTGGTTATAATTGGCAAGAGAATATTCAGCAAACTTTCGGAAAAGAAACTCTCCCCCAAGATAAAGTCCCTGATCATATTGATGAGGTGGATGAATCTATACTTAACGAAGTCTTAAAATGTGAATCTTGTTCTAGAAATTATAAAATCTTAGAGAATGAATTAGTATTTTATAAACGTCTTAAAATACCCATACCGACAGCTTGTTTCTTTTGTAGATATCAGCAAAGACAATCCATGAGACCGGGATATGACTTAATTAATAAACAATGCGATTGCATTCTCGGTAATCATGACCACACTGATCGATGTGAAAACGTCTTCGAGACATTTTTTACAGAAAAAGAGAAAAGACCTATATACTGCGAGAAGTGTTATCAGCAGGAGGTTTATTAAAGTGACAAGGTCGAACCTTGTCACTTTATGTTTTATAAATTATTTACTACTTTATAAGTAGCTACTATAGCCGCGGTCTCGGCTCTTAATGTATTTTCTCCTAATGATTCTATTTTGTAACCATTTTCGAGAGCTAAGTTATTTTCTTTTTCAGTAAAGCCTCCTTCTGGGCCTATGAATATACTAATGCTTTTTGAATTTGTATTCTTAGTGTTATTTTTATTTTCAGTAAAATCAAAAAAGATCTTTTCTTCATTTTTCTTGCCATCTTGTATTGCATCAAAAAATTTTAAAGTAGGCCATAGAGTAGGTAAGATAGTTCTACCTGATTGTTCGCTCGCTTCACGGATGATTTTATTTAATCTCTCAACGTTGAGTCCAGTTTTGATTGTGCGTTCGGTTATTATTGGTATGATTTCATTGACCCCGATTTCAACGACTTTCTGTATAGCTAATTCAAAGTTTTCCTTTTTAAGGATTGCTAGGTATAGACTTACTTTTTTAGAGTTATTTTCTTTTTTTGTTTTTTCAATTACTTTGGTGCTGATATGAGTTTTTTCCATTTCAATAATTTCTACTTTAGCCTCTGTGCCTTTGCCATCACAAAGTATCAGAAAGTTTCCGACTTCGAGCCTTAAAACCCCCTTTATTTGCTTAATATTTTCAAGATTTGTGATTTCTGTATTTTCACCAGTTAAATCAAATTCTCCGATAAATCTATGTAGCTTCATATCTTTATATGATATACTTTAATTATTAAAATTCAAAATAAATATGGCAAAACCAAATCGAGTTCAAATAATTAAATACGGGCCACCACCACCAGAGCTTCCAGTCTATGGCAAGGTAAAACCCGAGGAGGTTTCTTTTATTGGGCGGACTAATTACGTCGCTTCTCTCGAAGAGAAGAAATTTATTTTCGGTTTCAAGAGAGTCGACCGTCGTCGTCACTTGTATATCATAGGAAAGTCGGGAGTAGGTAAGACTAAACTCCTCGAACTTTTTTTGCGTCAAGATATCACTTATGGTCATGGACTTTGTCTTATTGATCCTCACGGAGACGTGATAGATTCTATGCTCGATTATATTCCAAAAGAGCGTATTGAAGACGTTTGTATTATTGATCCGTCGGACGTGAACTTCCCAGCTTCTTTCAATCCTCTGGCGAACGTCGACCCTATGTTCAAATTCCAATTGACTCAAGGTTTAATTGAAGTTTTTCAAAAGCAATTCGGTGCCAACTGGACTCCTCGTCTCGAGCACGTTTTTCGTTTTACTTGTCTGGCATTACTCGACTATCCGTATGCGACGATGCGCGGAATGATATCTATGCTTACTGATAGAAATTATCGTCAGAAAGTCGTGGAATATATTCAAGACGATATGGTGAAAAGATTCTTCGCTATTGAATTCGCGGATTGGTCTGAGAAATTCGATACTGATGCTATTATCCCACTCGTGAATAAACTCGGGCAGTTCCTGTCGGATCCATTGCTCCGCAATATCTTCGGTCAAAAAGAAAATAAAATAGATATCTCAACGCTGATGAATGAGCAGAAAATTATTTTGATAAATCTTTCTAAAGGTAAAATTGGTGAAGAGAATTCTTCTTTCTTTGGATCTATGTTCTTGACCAAGATCAAGCAAGCCGGTATGGAGCGCGCACACATCTTAGAGAAAGATCGTAAAGACTTTTATATTTATGTTGACGAGTTTCAAAACGTTGTGACGCAAACTTTCGAAAATATTCTATCTGAGGCTCGTAAATACGGATTGAACCTAACCATGGCTCACCAATACGTAGGTCAGATTCAGCCAAAGATTTATCAGTCCATCCTCGGTAACGTTGGATCTATTATTTCTTTCCGTGTGGGAGGAGAAGACGCGACTCGTTTGAAACCAGAATTTGATCCGCTTTTTGGAGTGAAAGATATGATTAACCTTGCCGTAGGAGAATTCTATATCAAGATGACTATCGATGGGGAGAGTTATGACCCTTTCTCAGCGGAGACTTTGCGCGTATTGCCTCCGACTCATACTTCGTATCGAGAAGAAATCATGGCAGCTTCACGTCGCAAATATGCTATCTCAAAAGGCGATGCCCAAAGGTTGATCCAAGAAGAGGAATCTACTATCATCCGTAGTGCTGAAGAAAAAGCTGCAATAAAAGGTGCTGGCCGTACAGAAGAAGGAGATAGAAAAGAAAGAGAAGAAGAAAAACAGAATATCTCAAATCAAAAGGAAATGAAAGAAACTGAAGCTGAGCCTATGATATAGATTAGGTTTTAGTTTCTAGGGCCTAGGTTTTAGAATAAATTCATTGAAAAATTTAAGAAAATTTGGTATTATATCCTTTATGTCAAAAGACTATTACAATACACTCGGAGTTAATAAAAGTGCCTCAAAAGACGAAATCAAAAAGGCTTTTTATAAATTGGCTCATAAATATCATCCTGACAAAAAGGAAGGAGATGAAAAGAAATTCAAAGAGGTTAATGAAGCTTACCAGACTCTTTCTGACGACCAAAAACGGGCTAAATACGATCAATTCGGCTCAAACTATGCAAATATGGGTGGAGCAGGCTACGGACAACAAGGAGGCGGTTTTGGAGGCTTTGAAGGATTCGATTTCTCTCAAGGCTTCGGTCAAAACGGTGGAATGGAATTCGACTTGAATGATATCTTTTCTGATTTCTTTGGCGGAGGTGGAGGTAGAGCTCAATCTCGTCGCGGACGAGATATTCAAACCGAAATGGATATAACTTTTTCTGAAGCAGTTTTGGGTGTAAATAAAAACATTAAACTTACTAAAACTGGTGAATGTAATACTTGTAATGGTAAAGGAGCTAAGAAAGGTAGTAAAATGGAAACCTGTAAACCATGTGGAGGAAAAGGTAAAATTCAAGAAGTTAAAAAAACCATCTTTGGTAATATGGCAAATACTCGCATTTGCGAGACTTGTCATGGTGCGGGAGAAGTACCAAAAGAAAGTTGTGAGACTTGTCATGGTAAAGGAGTTTTAAAGAAAACAGAAGAAATAAATATACCTATTCCAAGTGGTATTACTAATGGTCAAAATTTAAGAATGTCTGGAGCTGGAGAAGCTGTATTTCGAGGTACGCAAGGTGATCTGTATATTAAAGTAAATATTAAAATTCCTCGCAATATATCCGCTAAAGCTCGTGAACTACTAGAAAAATTAAAAGAAGAGGGAATATAGCAATGAAAAAGCAAGGCCTGAAAAACCTTGCTTTTATATAAATATATGTTATAGTATTTTTGACATGTTCTTTGAGATTTTTCAGGTTTCAGGGACAAAATTTTTTTAATTTTTATTTTAAAATTATATTAGGATGAAAAAGTTAATTTTTAGTTTGGTTATTATTTTCTCTTTTTTCTCTTGTTCTACATATTTAGAGGGAAAATTTGTAGTCATAGAAAAACACATACAAAAAGAAAAGAGTATGGTGAGTGGAGAGAATGATACAGAGAATTATTTTCTCAACGTTTTATCTCCTGCAGGGGATACATTAAAAAATGTTGTGTCAGATGAACACACCTATTTTATTACCAAAATTGGTGATGCCGTATGTGTTGTTAGTAATGGACCAGGTTATGATAGATTGGTAGCTGATTGCCCTGAGTAAATAATAGACAATATGAAAACTTAAAAAAGCCGTATGAATTTATATTTCATCCGGCTTTTTACTTTTTTATTTGAATCTCTTTTTAAACTTCTTAGTTATGATTGAATAGATTAATTGAGCTGAAGAATATTCGGTAATTACGGTTTCTTTTTGTGGACTTACTTCTACAATATCCGCTCCGATTAATTCAAATTTTGAGATTGCTTTATCGAGTAATTCCATACCGTAGTCCCAAGTTAAACCTCCTGGTACAGGAGTTCCAGTTCCTGGCATTACAGAAGGATCAAATCCGTCTACATCTATGGTTATGTATAAATATTTAGTTTTGATAGATTTTATAATTTCTTCTATCTTTGGAGTTTTGTTTGGGTATCCGAATTGATACATATTGATATTTTGAAAACTTTTAGTATAGTCATATTCATCTCTGGAAAAGCTTCTTGCGCCAACATTTAAAATACTAAAACCTAATTCATGAGCACGACGCATTATAGTGGAATGAGCCAAATGAGTAGGATTGGTACTATAATCAGAATCATCATGACGCATATCTAAATGAGCATCTATCTGAAGAATGGTCACATCTTTCGGATCGTATTTATCAGCCAAGACTTGATATAATCCTAGAGGTACTGAATGCTCGCCACCAATTATAAAAACAAATTTATCTATATTTATTAATTTCTCGGTAGTAGCATGAACAGTACGCAAGACTTTTTCTGGAGATAATTTATTTAAATTTCCTAAATCAACATGAGCAGTTTTTATATAATCAATAACATCTACTTTGTATTCTCTATCAAAGAATTCTATCTGAGTTGCTAGATTTTTAATGACACTCTTCGGGCCATTGACTGTACCTTTATGACTTGAGGCTGTTTTGTCATAAGAAGCAGAAACTAATACCACATCTGCATTCTCCCATTTTTTTTCATTGATTATTGATTTGATTTCTTGTGTTTTTTTCATATGTAAATATTAGCATTTTATGGTTTTTAAACAAGGTGTTATAATACCTAAATGCAAACAAAATTAATCCACGAAAAACGAGCTCCAAAAAGTAAAACCCAATTAGATAATATTATCAAAGCACAGAGGATAAGTGAACGGGTTTTGGAGGATACTTTGAAAATTTTAAAAATAGGTATTACAGAAATAGCGGTCCAAGATTTTATTAAGAAAAGTTTTGTGAAATACAAAGCTCCGGTCTTGTCTTTCTCACCGATAGTTGCCTTTGGAAAAAATACTGCCAATATTCACCACGAACCAGGTAAAACAAAATTAAAAAAAGGTGATATCATTATGTTTGATTTTGGCACTACAATTTCCGACTATTGTTCAGACATGACTAGGACATATTTCTACGGCGAGCCTACAGAAGAGCAGAAGAAAGTATATATCGGAGTATTAAACGCTATGGATCGCGCTATGAATAAGATAGCTAAAGGTGAAAAGAGAGCAGGAGTTATAGACAAGATCGCGAGAAGTTATCTAGACAAGAAATTCGGTATGGATGCTTTTCCTCATGGACTTGGTCATGGAGTCGGGACAGTGATCCATGAATGGCCGAATTTTAAAGCGATTTCTAAAGACGTCTTGCCTGTAGGTTGCGTCATGACTATCGAGCCAGGAGTTTATTTTGAAGGTTTTGGCGGAGTACGTATTGAGGATATGATATTGATAACTAAAAAAGGATATCAGAATCTCACAAATGTGCGGAAGGATTTAGAAAGTATAATTATCAAAATTTAGTTATAATATAAATATGAATACAAAAAAAATAAAAATTGGAGTTATCTTTGGAGGCAAATCAGCAGAGCATGAAGTTTCTATAAATTCCGCTAAAAATATAATCAATTCTTTATCAAAAGAAAAATACGAAATTATCCCTGTAAAAATAGGGAAAGATGGTAAGATCCCTTTTAATAAACTTATGAAATTAGACGTAGCTTTTCCAATTATTCACGGACCTTTTGGAGAAGACGGATCTCTACAAGGAGTTTTGAAAATGTTGAATATTCCTTTTGTGGGTCCTTCGGTTCTAGGGAGTGCTGTTGGTATGGATAAAGACGTGATGAAAAGACTACTCAATGAAGTGGGGATTAAAAACGCTAAAGGTATGGTTTTAAAATATAATGAAAAATTAACTTTTGAAAAAGCTAAAGCTACCTTAGGTTTGCCTATGTTTGTGAAGCCGGCAAATCTTGGTTCTTCTGTGGGAGTATCTAAAGTCCAAAATAAAAAAGATTTCACCCTTGCTTTATCAGAAGCTTTTAAATATGATTCTAAAATATTAATCGAAGAGATGATATTAGGGCGAGAATTAGAGTGTGCGGTTTTAGGCAATGAACGTCCAGTCGCGTCTCCAATAGGGGAAGTCATCATGAATACAAGTGCTTTCTATTCTTATGATGCAAAATATATAGAAGCCGACGGTGCTATCACAGAAATACCAGCCAAAAATTTATCGAAATCAGATATCAAAAAATTACAAGATACTGCTATCAAGGTTTTCCAAACTTTGTGCTGTGAAGGTTTATCGAGAGTTGATATGTTTTTGACTAAAAAAGGAGAGATATATGTAAATGAAATAAATACTTTGCCAGGTTTTACTGATATCAGTATGTATCCAAAACTTTTTGAATTAAAAGGTATGAATAAAACTGAATTAATAGACAAGCTTGTCTTGCTCGCTATCGAGAGATTTGAAAAAGAGAATCAATTACAAACCAGTGTTTCATAATTTCTAAAATGCCTAAAAATTTACCATTGTCTTATATTGAAATATCTAGTGAGAATTTGATATACAATCTCAAGCAATTTAAACGTAGTATCAAAAAAGGCACCAAGATGGCGGTGGCAATTAAAGGGAACGCTTATGGGCACGGGCAGAATGAAATTGCTAAAATTGCCGAACCGTACGTGGATTATTTTTTTGTAAATAGTATCGAAGAATTAGCTAAGCTCCGTAAAGTTAGTAAGAAAAAGACTTTTCTTTTTGGATATGTGGCCCGAAATGATTTGAAGGAGGCAATTAAATTGAATGCAATTTTATCTCTTTTTTCATTTCTACAATTAGAAGAATTAAATGACCTCACCTCAAAATTAAAAACTAAAATAGAAGTCCATATACCCATAGATGCGTATTTAGGACGCGAGGGATTCCATTATGCTGACTTACCGAAACTTTTTGAATTATTAAAAACTGCTAAATATATTAAAGTCACGGGTATATATGCTCATTTTGCGAATATCGAAGATACCAATAATTTCACTCACGCACGCAAACAGATCAATATTTTCAAAAAAGCCGTCGACTTAGCGAAAACCTACGGTTACAAGAATCTTGATACTCATATCTCAGCGACATCGGGACTTCTAGTCTATGAGAAGAATTTAGGTTTAAATAAAATAGTGCGTATTGGTATCGGAGCGTACGGTCTCTGGCCTTCGACTCATATAGAATATCTTTATAAAAAGAAAATGGTTCTTAAGCCCGTCCTTTCTTTTAAAACAAAAATTGCTCTGATCAAGACTCTACCAGCCGGCTCGACTGTGGGCTACGGGCTTACTTTTATGACTCATAAGGAGACCAAGGTGGCTATCTTGCCTCTCGGTTATGCAGACGGCCTTGATCGGCGTATGTCTAATAAAGGGGAAGTCTTGATCCATGGAGAGAGATGTAAAATCTTAGGGCGTATTTCCATGAATATGACAGTTGTTGATGTGAATTATGTCAAAGATGTCAAAGTTGAGGATGAGGTTGTATTTATTGGATCTCAGGGTAAAGAAAGCATCTCGGCCGAGGAAATAGGTGAGACTATAAATACTATCAATTATGAAATTGTTACCAAATTGAGCCCTCTTTTGCCAAGGGTTATAAAATAGGTATTATAGTTGCTTTTTTAAGCTTTTTATATTATTGTATATACATGTCACAAGATAGATTGATAAAAATCCAAAATAAGGACACAAAAGAGATTTATTATACTAGAAAGAACAAGAAAACGACTGTAAAGAAACTTGAGCTTAAAAAGTATAGTAAAAAGCTCCGCAAAGTTGTAGTCTTTAAAGAAATCAAAAAATAATTTTTATTTTTTATAATATTTGTTATAATAGCTAAACGGTAGGGTTCACCTTACCGTTTAGTTCTTTTTAGGAGATACTTCGGTATCATCTACAAAACGCTTGTATTATTACTTAGCGTTTCAACTCTCTTTTATATTACCTATGGTAAAAATAAAGGAGAGCGTTTGGGCGATTAGTTTAGTGGTAGAACGAAGGTCTCCAAAACCTTTGGCGGGAGTTCGATTCTCTCATCGCCCGCAAAAAAAGAACAGCATAAGCTGTTTTTTTTGTTGGGCGATAGCAGGCAAACTACTTTGCCTGTGTGAGGAATCGAAAGGCGGAACTATATTTTTTGAGCACAAAAAATAAGTGAGCCAGGGTCGTGAAAATTTTGTTTTGGCGAAAACAAAATTATTCCTGACCGGTCTCTCATCGCCCGCAGTTGACAAAATACTAAAATATGTTACTCTTTTTGAAATAGTAGGGTTCTTTGATATTTTGTTTTGTATATTGCTCTCTGTATGTCATTTGTTGGTTTCTGGGGAGCGGTATGCAAATCATAATTTAAATAATTTTAAAATGAAATTAAAAATTTCAGTAGAACAAGTAATAAATGGAAGAGAGTATCAAGGAACCATTGAAGGTTTGAGTGAAGACTTAAACTATAAATTAAAATTTGGTGTTCCAATTGATCAGTTAGATGATCAAAAAATACCTGAAAGTAAAGAAGAAGCAGGAATTCTTGCAAAAAAACTATTTAATTTTACTGTAAAAAAAGGAGAAGATTCTCTGGAAATGTCAGATGAATTATTTGCTTTTATGGTTCAAACAGCAGGTCATGTTACGCTCATTTTTTACAACGATGAACAAGCCAAAAGTTATAATAATGGCTCAGGTGTTTTATCACATGCTCTTAATAGTAAAGAAAACAGTTTAATGGGAGCTTTTGGTGCCAGTGTATCGATTGGAATGTCTAGTTCAATCGATTTACCAAAAGAAAAATTGCCTACTATTTTACAAAATTAAAAAAATTTAAATTTTATTTCATTAAAAACGAAAGAGTAACATATTAAAGTTACTCTTTTTTATTTTTTATACTATTAATATCCCGTTTTATTTAATTATAATTTATTTAAAAGTTCTGAAATCCAAACATCAAGTCCGCATTTGACAAAATACTAAAATGTGTTATTCTGTGTGAAATACTAAGGTTCTTTCATGTTGGATTTAATTGATTTTCAGAGATCCTTTTGGGGTTTGTGAAAATCAATTAAATTCTAATAATATGGCAAAAAAAGTTTTTGGTGATTTAGAATCACACGTTAAAAAAACAGAAATATGAAAGCCCAGAAGGTTTTCATAGACACAAATGTGAAAAATGTAAATACGTATGGGAACATTCAGATAAGTGCATAGGGGATGATTCTGCCCATGGGTGTCCAAATTGTGGAGATGAGCAGTGGAGAAAATATTTTGGGAAAAAATCTCCCACAAAAAAATGAATCGTTGTATTAATGATAGCAGGATCTTCAATAATAGATTCTGCTTTTTTTATTTTTCTATACCTAAATGTAATTTCGAACTGAGTTCGTATCCAAATTTGAAACCATATTTTACAATCGTTAATTTTTGCAATCTAGATGGGTTAAGAATTTAATGATATAATTTAAAGATGATAAATCAACAATTAATAGATTATATTAAGCAACAAATATTAAAAGGTCTTAACAGGGAAACTATTATTAAAGATTTATTAGGAAATGGATGGGAGATCAAAGACATAGAAGAAGGATTTACTTCAATTGATGTTTCTAACTTAGCATTACAAAATAATCCTACTTCTAATATTGCTTATATAAATAAGTCTGACAATTTTCTTAAAATCAGAAATATTTTAAATAAAAAAACATTAATGCTCATTATTATAATTTTTGTTATAGTAATGGGAGTTTTGGTTTATTTTTTTAGAAATGATTTATTTTTAATTAAAAGTAAATATGTTCCGTTAGATGAAATAAATCAAGAAGGGAATAACATAAAAAATAATATTAATTCTTTTAACCCAAGTGTAATAGAAAATTATTCCGTTGAAAATCAAGATTTGAGTCAATTTATCAAATATAAATATATATCTATTAATGAAAGGCTTGCTTTAAAACAAAAATTTTTAGAACTTAATAAAGAAGCGACTAATGTTGAATTTAACCCCTACGGCTTTATTAAGTTAGTAAGAATATTAAATAATAGCAAAAATTATACTGAGACTTTTTCTGAAAAAGAAATTTTATTTTTAAAAAACTTTATTATTAAAAATAAAGAAAGTTTCGGAGTTACAGATATTAGTAATTTTGATCTTTCGCAAAAAACTCATTATGGAACAATGATTGATAAATATGGAGAACACGAAAATTCAGTTTTGGGATACTATCTTACTGCTGAGCAAAATATTAATGGTTATCATTTTGATATGTCGTTTTATCTAGAATATGATACCCCTATAAGGATTCTAAAAGATTCTGGTAGTGGTAATTATAATATTTATGGTAACTTTTGGCCAAATGCGAGTTTACCAGAAAAACCAAAATTAGAATTGGAAGCTATTGAGAATATGTTTGTTGGCAAAGAATATGTTATACCTGAAGAGCGTAAGTTTGATCTTGATTGTGGTATGACTCGTGGAGGTGGAGATTGTTCATCTTATGTAGTTAAAGAAAAACAGATATTCATAATTAAAAAATCTGATCTTAAAATTGATTTAACTCCACATTTTGTAAGACCCAAAGGTTTAAATACTTCCGAACAAGATATATATTTACAATTAGCTTTTAGAGTAGAACTTTTACTACCTGAAGGTTGGGTAAAATATATTGATTCTAGAACTGGGGAAGAATTTCCGAATATTTAGATTCAAAATTACTACTTAATAAGTTAATAAGAAATAATGTAATTTTTTATAATTATATTTTGTATTATTATCATTAAACGTAAAAAAAGAGTGTAATTAATTAGTTAAGTAGCTCAATCATCAAGGAGATATATTTCCTGTTTTGTTTGGGAAATTTAAGTTAAATTAAAATTTTCTAAAAAGCTAACATTTGTCAGTTTTTTTCCATAATTTTTTAAATTGGTGATACTAATTCTAACGAAGGAATGGCCCTTTAAAAGTTCTGAAATCCAAACATCAAGCCCGCAAAAAAAAGAACAGCATAAGCTGTTTTTTTGTTGGGTGATAGCAGGCAAACTACTTTGCCTGTGTGAGGAATCGAAAGGCGGAACTATATTTTTTGAGCACAAAAAAGAAGTGAGCCAGGGTCGTGAAAATTTTGTTTTGACGAAAACAAAATTATTCCTGACCGGTCTCTCATCGCCCGCTCGTGAACTTTGTGAATGTTGTGAACTTGATTATTTTATCTACTATAATCTTTAAAGTTAAATAACTTGCTATTTATGTAAAAATATGGTATAGATTATTTGATATTGTCCTTGGACAAATTTTTTAATTTTTTAAAAAAATATAGATAATGGAAGACATTTCAAACAAATGGATTATTCTAGGAGTAATCGTTTTAATTCTTTTTGTTGGTGGTTGTTCAACAAGAGTTTTCTTTTTCACTTTCGTGGATAGCCACGAGGTGGGATACAAATTCAACAAAATTAAGGGAACACTGAGTGTTCTTGATACCAGTGGGTGGCATAGAGTCACCCCATTTGTATCAGAAGTAAACGTAATTGATTTAAGGCCAATGCAAATTAGGATAGAATCAAACAACAGAGTTCTTAACGCAATGTTGGTTCAATTCAACAAAGAGGGTGTTCAGCAGTTCGTTAATATGCATGGTAGAAATGATTATAGTCCAGAAAGCTTAAGTCCAATACTAATGTCTTATGCTTACGAAGGAGTTGGGTCGGGCTTGTATGACAAAGAAAACTTACAAAAAAAATATAAGTTTTTAAAAATACTCGGTTCTACTAATTCAATTAATTACAATGAACTTTCAGAAACCAAAGACACTTTAAAATAAGAAGAAATGAAAAGAATATTAATAATTAAATCTTTTTCATTGGTACTTATCTTGGTTTTTCTAACTTATCTTAGTTGTTATCATTTTACAGATCAACATGAGTTTGGTATTACTTATAATTTTGTGTCTGGAGAATTGAAACATGATGGACATGATGGGCATCATTTTAGCTTGCCATGGGTTTTAGCTGTAAAGATAGATACAAGACCAGTAAAAGTTTGTATCGCTTCTGCAAGTAGAAACATGAATTGTAGATTAGTTCAGTTCCAAACTGATAAATGGCGAGAATTAATTAAGTTTGAAGGTTTTCGTTATTATTGGTTTTACAACAGATTTTCTTTTAATTCTGGACAAGAGACTTATAGAGGTTTTAAAAACTTAATGTTAGGCCATGCTTATGGACAAAATAAGTGTTCTTGTGTAAAAATTCTTCAAGAAATTGGGGAAGAAAATTAAATTTAAATTGTTGTTATTGAGATTAAAAGGTAGCTTATTTTATAAGTTACCTTTTTTATTTTTTAAAATTGATAATATTTGATTTAATCAAAGAGTCATTTTTTAAAAGTTCTGAAATCCAAACATCAAGCCCGCAATTGACAAAATCCTAAAATATGTTATTCTATTTGAAATAGTAGGGTTCTTTATATGGGATTTGATTGTTAGATTTTGTTAGGTTCTCTTAGTTTCTTTATGGGATTTAAGAGAACTTAATAAATAATTTATAACAATTTAAAATATAAAAAATGAAAACAATAAAGTCATTTAACAACGACTCAGAATTTAGAGTTCTGGGAAAATGTGTTTATGGAGGAATAAGTAAGGAAGAAATACTTAATCAACTTATTAATAAAGATCTTGTAACTGAGGATACTATTCCTATGATTAAGAACAGAAGTTTTATTACGCATCCAGTACAAAATGAACTCATACTCATTACAACTTCCATAGGCTTGCTTAACATAAAAGATGATAATAAATACATAAATTATCAAACTATCGTTAATAAAGCACTTGGTTCGGTTGTAGAGCTGGATGGTATAAAGTATATCGTCAGTGAATGTCCGTATGAAATCGCCGCACATGCAACACTTGGTTATCAAAGATTAAATGAAGGTGCACTTATACAACGTAATTTATTTGTTACCAGAGAATCAGTTAAGATAGATAATAATCATTTTGGTCTGAGTTTATTTCTCAGTAGAGGTAATAGAGCAGTCGGGAATACCACGGATATTACAAAACTGAGTTGGTATATAAATGACAAACACCAATTTTGGCACAGAGGAGATATTTTCATTTTTTGTTTGAAACAAAAATAATACCCGCTATTGCAAGAAAATCTGCAGTAGTGGGTTTTCTTTTTTATTATTTCTGAGATGTCACCTTTTGAAAAATCTTAATAATTTAAAACATTTCCGTGAAATTACGCATATTGTGAACTTGATAGGGGACTTAAGTCTTTCACACTAACCTCAACCAAAGCACGACTCCTTAAAAGTTCTGAAATCCAAACATCAAGTCCGCAAAAAAAGAACAGGATAAGCTGTTTTTTTGTTGGGCGATAGCAGGCAAACTACTTTGCCTGTGTGAGGAATCGAAAGGCGGAACTATATTTTTTGAGCACAAAAAAGAAGTGAGCCAGGGTCGTGAAAATTTTGTTTTGACGAAAACAAAATTATTCCTGACTGATTCTCTCATCGCCCGCAGTTGACAAAATCCTAAAATATGTTATTCTACTTGAAATATTAGAGTTCTTTGATATTTTGATTGTGTTATTTTGTATATTGCTTCCTGGAAGTCATTTTATGGTTTTTAGAGAGCAATATTGCAAAAAAATAATACATATAAAATGGAATTTGAATTGATAAAAAAAATTGAAATTTTTCCTTTAACGGAAATTAACCCGAAAGCAATTGTAGACGATCAATGGGAGCGTGATGTTTCCAAAAAAAGAAGTTTTTCGTTTTTGTGGTATTACTTTAATGTGTTAAACTGTGACCAAAATGAAATGCAGCTAGTTTCAGAAAGAAAAATAGCTTCAATTTTTAAAGTAAACAACCCTAAGGAAATAGAGGTCTCGGATTGTAGAAAATTCTTATCAGAAAACGGTCTAGATTATGGAGGATTACCTGTGCTTTACTCTTTATTTGAAAGGAACAAACGAGAGGAAATTGATATTGATGGATGGTTGCTGTCACCAACCTTCTTTGTTCGGATGGCAAATAAGATTACAGATAAATTTGGAACACCTTTTGGGGGGATTGACGCAGATGAAATACCTCCGTACAATATGCCGCACAAACCAAATACACAAGTAATACCAGGATTGTACCTGTCAGATAATTTATTTAATATGTCCTTCTTAGGTAAAGATTTTACTTGTTGGTATGGAGATTTTTATCTTGTAGGAATACAAAAATCATAATTCTGTTCTCTGAATTCACTAATTTTTTAAATAGTCTTTACTTCTTTATGGAGTAGAGACTTTTTATTTTAGCTAGTTTTAATATTTTTAATACTTAATTTAATTAATGTGTGGTTTTTTATAAGTTCTGAAATCCAAACCTCAAGCCCGCAGTTGACAAAATACTAAAATATGTTATTCTATTTGAAATAGTAGGGTTCTTTGATATTGTATTTAATTATTAAATTTTGTTAGGTTCTCTTAGTTTCTTTGTGGGGATTAAAAGAACTTAATAATTTTTTTTTAAACAATTAAATAATAAAAATAATGAATACGTTAGCAAACCTTGTAGCACTATTGCATGGTGCTGTCACTGTATATTTTTTATCTGTTTTGCTTATTCCTACAAAAAAAGTCAAAGAAGCTAAATGGTATATTATACCTGCAATCCCTATGTTTATTATTCAGTGGTACTATCTTGCAACAGAAGGAAGGTGTCCGTTAATGATTCTTGAAAATTATCTCAAGAGTCAGGCAAACTTAAGTCAATATGATACTGGATTTATTTCTCATTATGTAGAATTTTTTTTCGGTATAATTATTCCTGATAGTTTAATAATGTATGCAATCGGGATAGTAGCTATGATTTTCCTTGTTAAATTTATTATTTTACCAAATTTACATAAAAACCCGCCACGATCGTGACGGGTTTATTCGTTTATTGTAAGGTTTTGAATACTTAATTTAATTAAAGTATAGCTCTTTATTAGTTCTGAAATCCAAACCTCAAGCCCGCACATCATAAAACCTATATATTTATGGGTCTAAGTTTGTATACCGTAGTGTAATTCCGAACTTTTGGTATAATACAAATTATGGAAAGATTAAAACTCAAAGTTGCTGTTTATTTATTTTTAATAAAAGAAGATAAGATACTTTTATCCCGAAGGTGTAATACTGGTTGGCAAGATGGTAACTATAGTTTGCCTGCTGGACATTTGGACCCAAATGAAACAATCTCACAAGGGTTATCAAGAGAAGTAGAAGAGGAGATTGGTTTATTACTAAAACCAGAAGATATTAAGCTGGTTCATACGATGCACAGAATGTCTCAATATATTGACTTCTTTTTTGTATCCGAATATAAGGGCATAGAACCAGAGAATAAAGAACCAGAGAAGTGTGATGAGTTGAGATGGGTTCCACTTAAGGAATTACCAGAAAATATGGTGCCTTCTGTC
The DNA here is from genome assembly GCA_964385945.1 of uncultured Candidatus Saccharibacteria bacterium. Taxonomy (GTDB): domain Bacteria; phylum Patescibacteriota; class Minisyncoccia; order Phycocordibacterales; family UBA9973; genus UBA9973. The sequence continues at coordinate 68,883 of CAYLQJ010000001.1, read as the reverse complement.
AGGTCTGCTATTAATGATTACTTAAAAGGAATTACTTTTTCAGAATTTCAAAATGAAGGGTAAATTTTACTAATTCATGGTTATTTATAAGTTCTGAAATTTTAACCCGTTACTCTCGAGTGACTGGGTCCACACCTCAAGCCCGCTCGTGAACATTGTGAATGTTGTGAACTTGGTTGTTTTCTCTATGAGAATTACTCTGTTAAAGAATTTGCTTTTTTTGTAAAAATATGGTATAGATTATTTGATATTGTCCTTAGACAAATTTTTTAATTTTTTAAAATATAAAAAATGGCAAACTTACTCAAGGTTTATCCTGCTGAACCTTATAGACCTTTACAACTTGGAGCATTTAGTAAAGCACGTTATATGTTTTTAGTTCAATATAATTTTCCAGATACTTACGCTGAAGATGATCTACTTATTGGCGTAGATAATCTTCAAACATATTCTGATCATGCGTATTTTTGTTTTAAAGAACACTTAGGTCAAGGGCCAGGATATTTTGATATTGAAGGTATTATTCGTCAAACAAAGACTGAAAAGTTATTTAATTTTTTAATTGAAATTACTAATGTAGATAAAAAAATTAATTGGACTGGTTTTAGAATTATGGGAGGTGTAAGTGGAAGTGGACATCCTGTATTGACATTAGAACTTTTCTCAAAAAGCCCTAAAAGTAATACAAAAGTATATACTGGTGAGGTGAATGTACCAAACATACTACTCGAACCTCGTAACGGTAAAGAGTAATAACTATAAAATAGTATAGAATTTATTTAGGCTGTTCGTGAAAACGTTCAGCCTTTTATTATTTTTATTTAAATATTATTAATACTAATTCTGACTAAATCACGACTTTTCAAAAGTTCTGAAATCCAAACATCAAGTCCGCAGCGAAGGATTTATCATCCTTAAACTCGTTAGATAGCTTGTAGGCTAAAGATAATTTAGGTGTTCCATTAACTATTTCTGTATAGGTTGGTAGTTCATCAAAAACTAACCCAAAAAGAGCTTTTAAAATAGTAAGATTCTTTTGCTTTATAAGCATTTTTTCAGGGTGTTCCATTAAATATTTTGTGTATTTAATGAATGACTTTATATCATGTTCGGTTACGTTTATTTTACTTATTTCAGTTCTAGCATCTGCTATTTGTTTCTCTAGTTTTTCGATTTGCTTCTCTATCTCTTTTCGTATTATTGCATTTTGAGTGCTTGTAAAAGCGTCAATTTTATTTATTTTTTCTATTTCTAATTCTTCGATATTTATTGTAACTTTGCTGGAAAAGTCACCTAGTTCTTTTTTCTTCTCTTTGTACTTGTCCGTGAGCATGAACTCGAAACTTTCGATAAATCTTGTTTCATATTTTAGGTTATTTAGAAAGTAAGCGAGTCCTACTTCTAGTTTGTTTTTATTTACCCCCAAATACTTATGTTTTCTAGAACAGTGATAAAAAGGGAATTTTGCTCCAGACTTACCTTTGGAGAAACTACCTAAAAATGGTTTATTGCATTCGGGGCAAAGAACTACAGATTTGAAAGGGAACTGTAGGTTGTCTTTTGTTCTCTTTAAACTATGAGGATTGTAGTCTTTGTGGATGGTAATACTGCCATCTAGTTTTTCTTCTATAAATTTTTTACCTTTATTTGCTCTATTAAAGGCTTCAATGGTTACTAGACCAGGATATTTTGTTTTAATGGGTTTTATGTTCCATACCCCGTTATTAACTCCACAATAGATAGGGTTGGATATGATGCTCTGTAAATGTTGGATAGTTAACTTTATTCCACCTGTTGTGCCAACGACTCTTTCTTTGCCTGTCGACCACTTATGTCTCGTTTTAGATTTGTAACCCATGGCATTTATCTGATCTACTATTTCCTGGTCTGTGTGGGCTCCAGCGCCTCTTAATTCAAACATTTTGACAAAAAATGGAGCAGAGGTTGGGTCTGGAACTTGGATGGGCTTTTTTCTTTCATTCAAGTGAAAGTTTTGCATTAATATAACCTTCTCTTGGAGGTCCAATATGGTAGCCATCTCTAACCAAGGCTATTTCTGCTCCTATTGTTCTGGTTAGTATTTGAGTGACTTCATGTTTGCCTTGTTGGGCCATGACAAGTTCAGTTATTTCACTTGGACGAGTAATACTCCAGTCGTACTCAATGTCCAAATGACCTAATGTGTTTTGAGCAGGCTGTATGATTCCGCAACTGTCTATTAGGGTAACTCCATGCGTTCTTAAGAATTTAACTAAGCTTTCATATCCAAGCGTGCCACCTCTGGTGAATCTGTCTATCGCACGTATTATGAATACGTCTATTTTTTTTGGGTTTGCTTTTATGTAAGCAAAGGCCTCGTCTATCAGTGGTCTTTCTTCTTTTCTTCCAGAAAATGACTCTTTAAAAACATGGATAACCTTTAATCCAGTCTTCTGAGCAATCTCAGTACATATTTTTTCTTGTAGTTCTAGACTTTCGCCTTGTTGTGCTTGTTTGGAGGAACTTACGCGACAGTAGATTATACAGTTTTTAGTTTTTTCGTTATTTTTCATCTTAATACTTACATTATATATCATTTTCACTTAGCCAAGAATTAAAAAATATTTCAGCCATATTTTCCTGATTTTCTTTGAGTTTAATGATATCTTCTTCAGATAATCCATTTTTATCTCCTAATATCTTTTTGAATTCTTCTAAGTCAATCATGATTTGGTTAATTAGTAATTTTTAAAAGCGACTACTTTTTAATTTGTTTTAGGGTTTGTTAATATCAATACCGTCTTCGTCTTTCTCTGGAATTTCTGCATCCCAAAATTCCTCTTCTAGTTCTATTAATTTGTTATCTCTTTTGTTTTGTTTTTTCATTTTTTTGTTTAATTGATTGTTAATTTTTGTCTTAAGCTGCCTCTCACATCCTTTTTTAAATTTAGATGCGAGGAGCCTATTTTGAACCCTTGTAAATTAAGGCTAATTTTAGGAGGGTTTTCGTACAGAGGCTATATAGAGTTATTCTCTAGCTCGTTTGCCGTATAGCCACGGTCCATATTTTTAAACTTTTTTTCCTTAACCAACTTATTTATTTCAAGTTGTTTCTTTTGAAACTTTTCGTAAGGCATTCTTGTACACACTTTCTCACCAGGCAACCAGGATATCTCATTTTTAAAGTTAGGATTTTGGTCATCTGCACAGATCGGTGCTTCGCAGAGAAGTAAGTGAATTGTTTTCATATTTAATTTTTAAATAACTTTTTTTCTTTATTCCTTTTACTTTTAATTACGACTATCTAAAATAAAGTAATTTTTTTAGTATGCATTTAGGCTAGTGAGTAAAGTGAGTTAAGGTGAGTAAAATTAAAAAACACCAACATTGCGTCGGTGTTTTTTAATTTGATATTTCAATATAGAATCTATCTAACCCACTTTAAACCTGTTTTATCTTTCTCCAATAAGGATATACCAAGTTCTGTTTCCGCTCTACTGTTTATGTATCTTATTGCATCTTTTATTGATTTGTCATTAATTTTGGATTCGTCTGTATTCTCATTGCCCTCAATACTTCTTAAAATTTCAAGTAATTGATTATAAGAAATGTGATCACCTTTTTTGTAGTTCTTTTCTAGAATGCGTTCATTCCCATTCATTGTAATTACTGCCCCACTCGTAAGTTGAATAATTGTAATATATAAATTAAAATCATGTTTTTTGGTCATGTGAACTTTCATTTCTTTGTCACCTAAAATAACTTCTATCCCACCACTAGGTAATGGTTTTATTTCAGCTAAACCTAAATTTCTAAGAGCGACTCGTGTTCTATTTTTTAATTCTGATATATAATTTTCTAACATTTTACTATCACATCTAACCTTCAGAACAGACCCTCCTCTTATCCATTGATCAAAATTATTTAACACTTCTTTATTTTCTATTATCAGTAATTTGGTATCATTAAACACCTCGTCCTCTATGTGGATTAATTCCTCTATAAAAACATCTTCACGAGTATTCCCATTAGAAGTAATTGCAAATTCAAGCAAATCTCTTATCTCTTCGCCTTTAATTTTTAATATATTACCAAGACCAGGTGTCTTTATTCTTTTATCAATCAAGAACTCACAGATTTTATATCTAAGGTCTTTTGTTGGGTACAGAAATCTTTCGGGGGGCATATATATGATTTTACATTAGTGTGTTTAGAAATGGAAATATCAAAACCCTAGCCCGATTCAGCCATTTTTACAGAATTATCCGTAGTATTAAAGTTTACGAACCTTTAGTGTACTAGTACATCGTAAAAGTTGTTAATTCTCTTTAAAAACGTTGTTTTAGTACGTACATTGTCTTTTCCTTTTTATCAGATATAATTTGTTTAATAGTTATTATAAATAATTAACAAATTAAATATATGAAATCATCTGCTCCTGTTCGGTTTCTACAAAAAGTTTTTAGTTCTCTTTTAATAATCTCTCTTTTTGTTTCTCCTGTAGCTCAGGTTTTTGCCCAAGAGGCGGTGGATGTAATCCAAACAGAAACAACTCAAATTGAGCAACCTTCTTTAAGTGCAGAAATCAATGATCCTGTTATTTTAGATACTTCAACTGATATCGAACAAGTGTTAGGTGAACCAGTAAATAATCCCATAGAATCAAATGAAGAAACTATAAAAGATATATTAGATACTGGCCCAGTAAAGGAAGATGTCATTACTCCAGAGATTACAGATGAACCAGCAGAAGAGGTGATTCCTGTAAACGAGGAAGAAGAACCGCAGATGATGATGTCTCAAAGTTCCGGAGGTTTCTTTGGAGACACTCGTGATGCTACTAATTTAAGTTTACCTCAAACAGATCAATCAACAGGGGGGTTAACATACGAGTACCCACTTACTGTTCCTCCAGGAAGAAATGGATTGAATCCAAAAGTTTCTCTTAAATACTCAAGTCAAGATGCTGATCAGGCATCTATTTTTGGTTATGGCTGGTCTGTTAATATTCCATACATTGAGAGAGTAAATAAAAGTGGAATTGAGAAGTTGTACACAGATAACTATTTTAATTCGTCTCTTTCGGGTGAACTCGTAAATACTTCAGGTGGTGACTATGCTCCAAAAACTGAAAATGGAGATTTCTTAAAGTATTCTCTGTCTTCAAATGTTTGGACCGTGACCGATAAGCAGGGAACAGTATATAAATTTGGACTTACTTCAAATTCAAGAGAAGATGATACTGGTAATTCTTCAAATGTTGGACGATGGATGCTTGAAGAAATTCGTGACACAAATGATAATTATATTGAATATTCGTACTACAAAGATGCTGGACAAGTTTATCCTGACACAATTACATATACAGGAAACAACACAACAGACGGTATTTTTAGTGTTGTTTTCACTCGTTCCAGTAGAAGTGATGCAATTACTCAAAATAAATATGGGTTTGGAGTTACCACAAATTATAAAATTACTGATATTCAATCAAAGGTAAGTGGTACATGGAGACATAAATATGTGCTTGCGTACACTACGGGAGACAATACTCAGCGTTCTCTTTTGAATACTATTACAGAATCTGGGCAGGATGAATCGTCGAATGTGACGACCTTACCAGCGGTGGCTTTTACTTATCAAGCAACTGGTACGGGGTCAGAGTTTGTGACTGACTTTGCTTGGAGTACTGCTGTTTCCGCTAGCATCAATACTGCTGCTAACTTCGGTGCTATTGTTGCTGATTTGAATGGAGATGCTCTTCCTGACCTGATGGAATCAACAGAAAGCGCTGGTGTCTGGACAAAAGGTACGTATCTAAATGATGGTGACGGAAGTTGGACCTACACATCTGCACTTAATGCTCCTACTCCCTTTTCTTGTCCTTGTGCTCCAGGTGGGCATATGATGGAAGAAGGAATCCGTGCAGCTGACGTTAACGGTGACGGAAGGGCTGACATTGTTCAAAGTGGTAACACAGGAGGTGGTCAGGTGTCTCGCACGTACATTAACCAAGGAACCTCTTGGTATCTTGACTCCAATTGGGCTCCCGCTGGTTCTTTCCTTGGGAACACAAATGATACAGGGACTCGTCTAGTAGATATAAACGGAGATGGACTTCCTGATTTTATTAATGCTTTAGGGGATAACAATGGAGCTGCTCCTATTACGACGACAGTTTCTTTAAACACTGGTAATGGTTGGAGTAGTGACTCAGGATGGGTTCTTCCTGTTGATATGAGACTAGGTGTTATATTAGTGGATTACAACGGAGATGGACTGGTTGATATTTTGAAGGGACACAAAAATTCTTCAAATGTTGAAACAAAAATAGCATACAAAAATAATGGAGACAAAACATGGTCAGAAGACACAAGTTATACTCCTCCTATTGTTTTTGGGGTTTCTGATAATGGCTCATTGTCTACAAGTACCGGCACACTTTTTGGAGATATAAACGGTGATGGACTAATAGATATTTTGTCTGGGTCAACAAGCACAAATGGTGCATATTTGAATAAGAGCCCAGGGTGGCAATTTACAACAAATTCGCAATTTCCTTTGGCTGGAATACCCTTAACTACTAATCCCGTAACACGTCTAACTGATTTTGATGGTGATGGGATGCTTGATTTTTATGATAGTGCTCAGAGCTCAGCAACTCTTTCTAAAAACCAAAGAATAAAAGCAGATTTACTTTCTACAATCATGAACAGATTTGGTGGAGTTTCCACAGTCACGTACAAAAGTTCACCTAAGTATGCAAGTGGTGGAGCAACCTTAAATCCTCATCTGCCTGCTGTTCTAGATACGGTCTATCAAATAGCGACAACAAGCGGTTTCAGTAACCCAACTATTACCAAAACGTACAGCTACCAGGAAGGCGACTATTACTTTAACACTCATCTTGATCGTAAAATCACTGGTTTCGGAAAAATCATAGAAGATGATGGTACTACAAAAACCACTAATTATTTCCACCAAGGAAACTCTACAAATTCTTCACAGGGAGAATACAGCGATCATATTTCTAAAGCAGGAAAAATCTACAGAACGGAAATAGCAGATACTTCCAACAATATTTATCAAAAAACCGTAAACAAGTGGGATAAATATAATCAAGGAACAGGAAGAGATTTTGTGAAGTTAGTTCGTTCAACAGTTCTGTCGTACGACGGCGATAGTGATCATAAAGATACCACTACTGAATATACATATGATGATACCTATGGAAATATCACTACTAAAACAATGTGGGGTGAAGTCACGGGAAGCGATGACGGATCTTACACAGACACAGGGACAGATAAGACGGTAGAGACAATTACTTACACCGCAAACACTACTGACTGGATTGTAGGTCTTCCATATCAGGACACCGTCGTAGATCAAAGTGCTGCCAAGGTTCGAGAAACCAAAACATATTATGATGCTCAGTCTTTAGGCACTGTAACTGATGGTAATCCAACTAAAGTTGAAAAATGGAAAGTGAGTAGTACCTATGTAAATACTCAGAAAGGTTACAACACTACGTATGGTATTCCTACTTCTTCCACCGATGAGCGAGGAAAAGTTACTTCATACACCTACGATGCAAATTATTTGTATCCAGCAACCGTTACCGATCCGCTTTCAAATGATACCGATTACACCTATGATTATGCTTCAGGAAATATTAAACAGGTAACTGAACCGAATGGTTTTGTGTACCAACGAACCTATGACGGACTAGACAGAGTACTTACTGAAAAAGTTCCTGATTTCGGTTCTCCGTATTCTGCAGTTACAAAAACAGCATATACATATACAGATACCTCTGGTGCAGTTGCAGTACAGAAGACAGATAACCTAGATGGTTCAAATAGTGTGGACAGCTACACATATCTTGATGGACTTAATAGAAAGATTCAAGATAGAACTGAAAGTGAATCAAGTTATGTTGCTCGGGATTATCTGTATAACAATGTTGGCTTACTTCAAAAAGAATCCTTACCTTATGATTCTTCCGGGACTTCTAGAACTACAGCTACTAGTACGACAGCACTATACAAAACATATACCTATGATCCAATGCAACGATATTCTACTGTCGTAGATGCAGTAGGTACTACAAACTATACCTATGACGACTGGAAGACTACTACTACTGACCCACGAAGCAAAGTGAAGAACTATTATAAAGATGCGCACGACAACCTAATCAAAGTAGAGGAAGTAAATAGCGGGTCCACATACATCACGAACTACGAATGGAATCTAAACAAAAAACTTACTAAGATAACGGATGCTCTAAGCAACTTCCGTAACTTTACATATGATGGTTTAGGAAGAAGATTAACCGCTGAAGATTTGCATGCTTCGGGAGATGCTACGTTTGGTTCTTGGTCATACACATATGATGATGCAAGTAATATGATTCAGTCAGTAAGTCCTGAAGCAAAAACAGTGAACTATACTTATGATGATATAAATCGTGTGCTTACCGAAAATGAAACAGTCGGAAGCGGAACCGAAATTACTTACACATATGATTCTTGCATGAACGGAATAGGGAAGGTTTGTGCGGTGGATATGCTCGCTGGAGCGGATACTGATTATACCTATGATTCAAATGGCAACACTGTAAGTGAGGTAAAGACAATTAACAGCAATGCGTACACCACCTCCCACACATACGATCGTCTTGGGAACAAATTAGTTATCACTTATCCTGATAGTGCTCAAATTAAATACACCTATAATACTGCTGGGCAATTAGAGAAAGTTGAGAGAAAAGAAAATGGTGGCTCATATACTGATGTAGTTTCTGATTTTGATTATGGACCGCATGGAAAAATAACTTATCAGATGAATTCTAACGGAACTAACACTACAAATACATATGATGAAACTAAAATATACAGATTAACTCGAAAATATACTTCATATTATAGTGGCGGGACACCAACAACTGTTACTTTTTATCCTGCTGCGGGTGATGGATATGTATATAATGACAATACAAATTGGGATACTGGACACGACGCCACGTCGGGAGTTGTTTCAAGCTATACCGGTACTACATTTTATACTGGTAATGGAAAAGCAAGTGCTACAAGTTATCGAATTCGTAGAGCTTTTCTACCTTTTGATACTTCCTCTTTGCCTGATGATGCAGTAATTTCTGATGCAAAACTAAAAACATATATTAATTCTAAACTTAATAATGATAACGACGGAGATGATTGGGTAACAGTGGTTCAAACGTCGCAACCAAGTAATACAGCACTTGCAAATTCAGATTTTGATCTTGCTGGAAGTATAAATAATCCTACAGAAGGTGTCGACACTGGAGAAAGGAAAGATATTACTAGTGTTTCCACCAGCGCATATCTTACATTTAATTTAAATACTACTGGTAAAGGGTGGGTAAACAAAACTGGTTTTACTAAATTGGGGTTACGTGAAGGTCACGATGTTATAGACAGTCCATTTACTGGAACTTCTGGTCAAAACAATTACCTTATTATTAGAGCTGGAGAATATTCAGGCACTTCTTCCGATCCAAAACTTGAAGTCACATATTCTATTCCATCCACCACTATTTTCCAAGATATTGCTTATACCTACGATGAAAATGGAAACATTACTCAAATTATAGATAATTCTAATACTGATGCTTCAAAAACAGTTGCGTATGTTTACGACGATTTAAATCGTATGACCTCAGCAACTGCTACAAGTGTTGCTGGTGGTCAATCTACTTATATTCAATCTTATTTTTATGATGCTATTGGAAATATAACATCAAGTCCTTTGGGGTCATATACATATGCTGGCTCAACAGGATCAAATTATGCTAATCCACATGCTATTACATTTATTAATGATGTAGTATCCAACAACAATCCAACAATTACTCTGTCTGGAAGTAGTTTAATTGATTTAAATGTGAATGACACATGGACAGAACCAGGATATTCTGCATCTGACTTTGAAGATGGGACAATCACTAGTGATGTAACAGTAACAGGATCGGTCAATACTGCTGTCTCTGGAGTGTATCAATTGATTTATAACGTTGAAGACTCAGCAGATGCCCCTGCACCTGGTAAAATACGTACTATTGTAGTTCATGACCCATATGTTCCACCTTCTCTATCTGTAAAAGCATTAGTAGTTGCTGGAGGAGGTTCGGGTGGACAAGCATCTATGTACTATAGTGGTGGAGGTGGAGCAGGTGGTGTGCTTTATCATACTTCTCATTCTGTAACAGCTCAGGCTTATTCAATAACTGTTGGAAGTGGTGGTAATAGTTGGTCTAATGGGGGAAATTCTGTTTTCAGTAGTTTGACAGCTGTTGGGGGAGGTAGAGGCGGTTCTTTGTCAGCAGGAAGTAAACATGGAAATTCTGGAGGTTCTGGTGGAGGTGGTTCAGCAGATGGTTCAGGAGGTAGTGGAACAAGTGGACAAGGTTATGCTGGAGGAGGCTCTTGGTTAAATTCTGGAGGTGGAGGAGGTGCAACAGGAGCAGGGCAAACAGGAGGATCGAGTGCCCCTGCATCTAATGGTGGTCCAGGTTTTACTACTGATATAAGTGGAACAAGTGTATGTTATGCAGGTGGTGGAGGTGGAGTTAGAAATGGTGGTAGTCCAGGAGATGGCACTTGTGGTGGAGGTGATGGAAGTTATTCTGGTGAGTCTGGAACCTCTAATACAGGTGGTGGTGGAGGTGGTAATGGTTATAGTGGTAGTCAAAATGGTGGTTCAGGTATAGTTATAGTTACTTATAAAACTGATGGTAGTGATGGTGTTTCTAATACATCTACTGGTGGTACAGTAAGTACATCTGGAGCATATACAATTCATAAATTTACTAGTAGTGGTACATTTACTGTAGTAGCTTCTTCTGTACCTCCTCCAAATGACAATCCTGTCATCACACTTACTGGTTCTGATCTAATTGATTTAGATGTTAATGATACATGGACCGAGCCAGGATATTCAGCAGCTGACACTGAAGACGGAACTATTACTGGTGATGTTGATGTAACTGGAACAGTTAATACTGCAATCGCAGGTACATATCAGCTTATTTATAATGTCGAAGATTCTATTGGTAACTCAGCTCCAGGTAAAATACGCACCGTTGTGGTGCATGCACCATCAGGAGAGATTACCTACACTTACGACAAAGATGGAAACCTCTTAGATGATGAAACTCTTGCAAACACTTGGAATTATAAACAACAATTGATAGAATCAGATAATGGTGTTGATGTGCTGGAATACTGGTATGACCATGAGGGACAAAGAGTTAGAGCAAAGAATGATAGTGATAATACTTATTATGCGAACAAGCTATACAATGTGGACCCGTCAGGAAAAGAAACAAAAAGTATTTATGCTGGGGATGCTCTTGTTTCAACAATTGAAACAATAAGCACTGTCGTAAGCCCGTATTATGTTCACACTGATCACCTTGGAGGTACAAATGTAGTAACAGATGACACAGGGGCACAAGTTGAATTGTTAGATTACTTCCCTTATGGAGACCAAAGAATTTCTTCAGGATCATTTACAAATGCTAAGCAGTATATAGGACAGGAGTATGACGAAGACACACAATTATCTTATCTTAACGCCCGTTACTACAACGGGGCTAGAGGTCAGTTTATAAGCCAGGATCCTGAGTTTTGGGTTACTTCACTAGATTGGTTGCTCGACCCACAAAATCAAAACTCATATGCATATGCAAGGAATAATCCTATTACACTAAGTGACCCAACGGGAAGAAGTGTATATGCGGTTTCAAAAGAAATAGAAAATAATAGTGCAGGAACTCATGTTTTTCTTTTGATAGCACCCAATAATCCGGGAGATTTCGGTATGAAATCTGGAGATGCTTGGACGCTCGGAGGTTATGCTGGTGATAATGGCAACCTAATTAAAGGTAGAAATGCGCCTAGTGACGTTTCTGTGGTTCAAAACGGGTATTCTATGCCAGATCAGCAGAAAGGTAAAATGAAATCGACTGTTCAGGTTCAAATGCCATCAGGTGTTTCTGATACAGAATTTATTAAAAATATTACTAACCAATATAATGCGTATAATGAAGATGCAGCATATGATCCATTTGTAAATAACGGATATAATTCAAATAATTTTGCGACAACACTTCTTCGTGGGGCAGGAGTTGAAAACTTGCCATGGAATGGTAATGCTCCAGGCATTGATCCAGGTTACGGACAAGCAATTCCAAGTAATTATGTTAAAGCAAATGGTACAATGGGAGCTGCAAATTTATCGGCTGTAAGTAATTATGGCTCTCGAGAAACTGGGCGACAAGTTGGTGGTGCAATAAATAGGGCAACTCAAGCGGTTTCCAATGGAGTTAGAACAATTATTAATAAAATAAAAGGAAATTAATATGAAAAATTATATAATGTTATTTGTAGTGATACTTATTATCGAAAATATTCTTTTGGCTGTAATTCTTAATTTGCATCAAGAAAATATAAATTTTAAATTGAACAAAGGAAAAAGTCTTGATTTAATTGAAGTCTGTAATACTATAAATATTTCTGATGATTTTGTAGTGGTTTCAGAAAAATTAAATAAATACTATCCTACAGTTCGTATTAATAATGAAGAAATTCATTTATCTGTACCATATGTAAGCGAAAAATGGGTCAGTAATACCGGAGTTGCTTTTATATTTAACAAGGATCTAAAATTAACACATAAATCATGTAATGGACCATGGGAGCCAGAGTTAACAAGTTTTCAAATAAAGAAATAATTATTTAAGAAAAATCTTACTAAATTGTTGGCAGGATATATTGACTATCCACGCCTTGAAATTAGTTTTGGGCAGTCAATAAAAGTTTACTTAAGACATTAAAGTAATAAATATGAAAAAACTTACAATATCATTAACTATATTGCTAATCGTTATTATTTCTGGCTATCCAATGTACAGACATTATAATTTAACACCAAAAAATTTATCTACTTCGTGTGACAATAGTCCTGTAACAGATAGTTATAGCATAGCTGAGAATATTGAAAAAAATACAAAAAATTATGCATTTACTACGAAAGATATATTTGGACAGTCTACTGAGGGAGGGGAACAAACAAATTACACACTAGATGGAAAAATTGTTTTTATCAAACAAATCTTTTTTGGTGAAACAGGAAAATCAGAAGTTAGTTACTATTTCAAGAATAATAATATCTTTTACGTTAAAAAAGTAAACACAGAATATTTATTACAAATATCGGAAGACTCAAGTGCTAAAGTTAAAACAATAGAAATTAAAGATTTTTTCATTAATTCCAATAAAGAACTTTGTTCTTGGTACAAAAACAAAGAAGTACAAATCAACGATTCAGATACAAGAGATTTACTAAACTATTTAATTTCTGGAATCCAGTTTTAATTTTTCTAGCTTAGTAATAATTACTATTTGATATTTTTCTCTATAGAAAAACTGATTTTTTCTTGTTCTTGAGAATCAGAATTTTCGGTTGTTTTTAGTTGTAATGGTACTGAGCCTTTCAAAATAACTTTTCCATGGTTATAAAGAATTTCTTCAACCAAATCTAAAACAAATCTTCGCTTGTTATCAAAAGTCTTACATTTATCAAATCGAATCTGGGCAGAACCACAAAAGAATCTTATATTTGCTTCTATAACTTCTTTCTTGTGTAAGATTGGAATCTTTTTGGTAACTTGATCTCTGTCTAGTTTTAAGCGATTTGTTTCAATGTCGTAAGTAAGACATTTCTCTAGATATATCTTATGATCTAATTTTCCTATCGCGTATTGTTCTAGTGTTTCTTCTCTATTACTTTTTAGATATTGTTCCTCTTGATCTAATTTTCTTAGCTTTTTCTCCATTTTAGTTTGAACTGATTTAACGTCTGATTCCCAATCAACTAGATGTTTCTTTAGTTCTTTCGGATTCAATATTTTCTCTTCAACCATATTCCAGATTACTGGATCAAGTACTCGAACCGATACCTCAGGATTAGTGCAACGCTTAATATCCAAAGTTTTTAAATGAACCCGATCCATCCAACGTCGATTGCATTTATAAGCCGCTTTGTAATATACGTTGCCTGTCACTTTCTTCGTCACGCCTTTATATTTGTAGTAGTGTCGCATATAACGGCGGTAGGCAATACAAAAACGTCCGCATTCTCCACAACGAACAAGGTTAGAAAGTAGTTGCACTTGTTTAGGACTTTTGTACTTACTACTGCTTTCTTCCATTTTCTTCTGCACTTTGTCAAAGAGGACTTTAGACACAATTGCAGGAACTTTCACTGCGATCCATTCAGATTTATCACGATATACTTTCTTGCCATATTTTATTTTACGCAATGGACTCGATTCTGTCTTTACGTGTCTGCATTTATTGAAATATCGGACTCCTGAATATGTTGAATTTTTTAGAATTTGCCGAACTTGATGTTGAGGCCAGTGTTTATTGCCTTTCTTTGTTGTTGCTCCCATTTTTTCAAGATCTCGTATGATTCCAGCCCAACTCATTTCTCCTGATGCATACGTCTCAAAGACATATCGAATTACCCATGCTTCTTTTTCGTTAATATCCAGTCGAGCAGGTGAGTCACCGAATCGCGGAATATAGTTATATCCATATATGTTGTATCCGTGACTGAGCAGAAATCCATTCCGTAGTTTGTGTTGCTTTCCACGCATACTGCGTTCAATCATCTTTGCTCTTTCAAGTTCTGCGACAGCTCCCAGAACGGTCAGCTCAAATTTATTTTCTGAGTTATGAATATAGTCTTTTCCATTAATAATTATCTGCTTCTTGTATTTAAGTACCTCTGTAATGATGATGTTTTGATATGTAACATCACGAGCTATACGGTCAGTGTTTAAGAAATAGATAGAGTCGAAGAGATCTGTCTTCAGGTCTTTTCGCAATTGATCAAGTGCTGGTCTGTCTATCTTAGCACCACTATGTCCTGCATCTATGTACTCTTTCACTAATACATCTCCGTTATCTACGATTTGCTGTTTAAGTGCAACTACCTGGCTTTCAATAGTACCTTCTTTTTGTTGAATATCTGTACTTACGCGAGCATAGAGAACTGCTTTTTTCATAGTTTTGATTCGGTTAAGACTTTCTCAAATTTAAACCCGACAGGAATGACATCTTCATTATTTATGTAGCTGATCGGTACTGATCCATATATTCTTATCCTGCTATATTTTTTACCTTTTCTGTAGAAAGTCACTTTGCTTATGTAATCCATAAGAAACTGTCTTTGTGTTTCAAAATCAGCACACTTATTAAATCTTGCACGCACCTTTTCGCAGTAAGTTCTGACGTTTTCTTGAATGAGGTCAGACTTTTCAAAGAGGGGAAGGTATTTTAATAGCTCGATTTTCTCGGATTTTATTTTTTTAATACTCTTGTCGTAATTATTTATTCTGGTTGCCGATTCATCCTTTTCGAGACTTCCAGATGCATACAAGTCTATGATTCTTTTTTTCTGGTTTGATAAATCAGATATCTGTTTTTCAATATCCTTTATTTTAATTTCGATTCGTCCATGATTTGTTCGACTTCTTCTCTTTAATATTTCTATCGAAGAATAGAGTTTTTTGGGATCAAGTATAATCTCCTCAATCATTTCCCATACAGTAGATTCAAGCTGTTTGACATTAATTTCTGGGTTATGAACCCCAATTTTTCTATTGTTGCACTTGTATGCAAATTTTTCTCTAGGTCGTTTATATGAAAAACATTTTGAATCACATTTCCCACAACAGACCAGATTTGAGAGAAGTTGGACTCGTTTTGAGTTCCTCCAGTTGGAATAATTATATGCAAGTTTTATCTGCACTTTGTCATATAATTCCTTCGAGATAATTGTTGGCACTTTAATTCCTATCCACTCGGCTCTATTTGTATATTCTTTTCTTTTGACCTGCTTCTTCATTGGGTCGCCAATCTTCACAGTTTTCATTGTGTTGAAATATCTGATTCCTGTATACATCTCGTTCTTTAGGATGGCTTTCAGTTGAGATTGATTAAGACAATTTCTCCCTTTGATTTTAGGGACTCCCATTGCTTCAAGTTGAATAGCTATTGACTGTATACCAATTTTTCCATTTGCATACGTCTCGAAGATATACTTGACCACATCAGCTTCTTCTCTAATGATCTCGTAAGAAGGAAAAGCAGTAGCTGATTTTTTAATATATCGATATGCATATGTTTGCCATCCGTTACTCATTAGATGGCCTTGCTTGAGTCTATGTTGTCTACCACGAGTCGTACGCTCAATTAGTTTGGCTCTTTCAAGTTCAGATACGGCTCCTAACACTGTAAGTGTAAATTTGTTCTCTGGATTATGAATATAATCTTTTCCATTAATGATGAGTTGTTTCTTGTATCTTAAAATTTCCCCAACGATTATATTTTGATAAGTAACGTCGCGTGCGATACGGTCAGTATTCAGTATGTAAATAACTTGAAATTTATCCGTTTTTAGATCCTCACGAAGTTGATTCATAGCAGGTCGGTCGAGTAAGGCACCACTATAACCGTCATCAATATACTCCATTACAAGCTTGTTACCAGTACTGGTAATTTGTTTCTTAAGTTCCGCGATTTGACTATCAATTGACCGCTCTTTTTGTTGTATATCTGAACTTACTCTTGCATACAATACTGCTTTTTCCATACATATATTAATGACAGACTGGTGGGTGGTGTATAGCTATGCAGAACTAAAAATATGTCGCATACTCGCGATATTACCCTTAGCAAAACTATGTATCAGCGATACAATGTTGATTGAATAATAGGGTCGAAAATGTTATTATTCATTTACAACTAAATACAGTCGACCTAACCCCTTAAGATTTCTTAAGGATATGGTTGCAAATCGCAACGAGCATAAAGAACCTATCACTAGGGTCGCTCGTTGCGTTATATCTGGAAACGGATATATGAGTCGCAAGACTCTACCTAGTGGTAGGCTTTTTGCGTCTTACCCTAGAATTATAAATAATACGCAAGAAAAAAATTATGAATAACCAAAATCGCAACGAGCAAGTTTGGAGCAAAGTTCTTAGTTCAAACGAAGAACTTAAATATGAGTTTTCAATAGGAAGTCAGTACATAAAGACATATCTTATTATTTGGGGAATTATTAGTTTGTGCACCGTTTTTCTAGCCCCCTTTGTATTTGCAATTGCTTACCTGTATCTAAAAGTTTACTTACCAAAGGCAAATATTTATGGATTTACAAATAAAAGAGTCCTAATACATAGAGGCTTTTTCTCGACAGATTTAGTGAGTGTAGATTACAGTAAAATAACAGATGTTACAGTGAAAGAATCTTTCTTGGATAAAAGTTTTACTAAAAGTGGACAGTTGTATATAAACACAGCGGGATCAGGTGGTAAAGAAATAATCTTACAACATGTAGCTCATCCGTATGAGATAAAAAAGAAACTAGATGAATTAAGAGATTTAATTAATAATTTACCCCACAAGAATCCCTGATCCATTAGGGTTATTCTCAATAACTTTCATCACGAGCAAGGAAAATGCATCTACTAGATCATCGTGTTTCTCTTTCCCGAATCCAAGCAATTGCTCGACAAGCTCTTCACATCCTTCTTCTTGAAATAGAACTCTACTTTCTTTTAGAAGTGGTGTTGTTAGTTGCAATCTTAAAGATTTGCTCATTCTTCCAACTGGTACGGCTTCTATGTCGTACTTGTTGCTGTCAAAATACTGCACTAACGCCCTTTGGTATCCAACATCTTCGACATATACTTTTACTCTGTTGTGCGTGACCTTTTCTCTCGCTATAAGACTAGCCAAATATTCAGCTTGTTCAGGAAATGAGACTCTTGAATTGAATGGTTTTGGACGGATATATATTCTCATCTTCTTTCCGACACCATAAACATACCCAGTAACCATAGAGGTACAGTCATTCGTTTCTTTTTCTCCAATAGCCAAATCTACTCCGATACAGATACCCCTAAATCCATCAGCAGGAAGTGTATTGTAAAATTTAATCCACTCTTTCTTTACAATCTGCTCATCACTTGAAATTATTTTAAGCAAATACTCTCTGTGCCAAGCGATATCATTCATAGTTTTCTCTCGTTCTTCTTCAATAGATTCATGAGTTGGATATTTACCAATCCAAAGTGGGTTGCCCTTAGTATCAACAATTGGGTACTCACGATAAATACCATTCATTCTGTTCATCTCACCATTTTCTATTTTTCTCTCTAAGCGTTTTAATACGCAGTCTTCATGAAGCAAGTTTCCAATAGCAATAATACGAGTTTTTCTAGTACCTGCAGGAATAATATCACCTGTAAGCCAATCAAAACTCTTATTACGACCTTCTTTGGTTTTAACAGAATCTAAATCCTCAATGTCATCCAGGATGATAAGATCAGGACGGTGTTGATCATGACGCATTCCACGAATACTTTGTTCAATTGAGCAAATCATTATTTTGACATTCATTCGCTTAATAATGATTGCTGTAGCATTACCTAAGTTATTTTTCTCTTCTTCAAATGGTCCTAAGTCTTTTTTTAAAAGCTCATTATGAAGAAGTTGATTTTTTATGTTCATTAAGTGCTGTCTAGCTTTTACTTCTGTTTGTGAACAGATAATAATAAACTTCTTCTGCTGTATACCAAGAATAGACCACAGAACATATGCCGTTGTTACTATTGTTGATTTAGCAGATCCTCGAAATGCAGTAATAACGGCAAGTTTGTGTTTTTCATTTTGGAGAATACGAAATAACTCTTTATGAAATGGTGCGGTTTCATATCCTATATATTCATGCATGTATATTGGGAAGAAGAATTCAAGACTCTTTTTAACAAGCTCCTGGCGTAATCTCTGATCCTTTAAAACACGCTCAAATAGTATTTCATTTTCATTATTTCTTTTTGGCATAGCTTTTTAGTGATGATAACCTTAAAGCTTCTCGAATTACTTTCTTTTGGTCTTTTGTTAAAGGTTCTTCCTTTGTATGTATTGTTCCAGATAATTCAACCTTATTTTTGTAGTTATCATTTCTATGTTTTAGCCAAAAGCTAATAGCTCTATAATCCTTCTCTTTAATCAAAGTCAATAGTTGACTCTCACTCATATCGCTAACAAAGGTAACTCCATCAGCAAGAGCTTGATCCATTTTCTTTGCGAAAGTTTTATCTTCTTTTTTCCAACGATATACACTATTTCTAGAAATTCCTGTTTTCTCACATCCTACTTGAACAATAGGAACATTTCTTAGTTCTTCAAAAAACTTATCTTGCAGTTTATTTTTCTTCATAGATTTGTATTGGATTAAGCCCAGTCATTTTTTTATACCTATTCAAAATTACCTGACAAAATACAGGTTCGTAATCACACATATAGGCAGTTCGACCTAATTGTTCACAAGCAGACATTATGCTCCCAGACCCAGCCGTTAAATCAAGCACAGCGTCACCAATCTTTGTACAACGCTTAAGTATCTTATAGTGAACATGCGGATCCTTCTGCGTGGGGTGTGAGTACTGGTTACTTGGTAGTCTTTTTTGGAGAATTATATTACTTAGTTCTTCAAGTAAGTTGTTTCCAGTAGTTGTATCGTGATTTATAATTTCATTAGCATTTTGAACATTAGGTGAAAGATAAGGAGATCCAATTGTTCCATAGACCACATACTCGGTAGCTTTATTGAAAGCCACCTGTGGCGTTGGTGAAGCGTTGTTTTTTGCCCATATAAGTAGTCTCTTTGAAGCAATACCGAGTTCTTTGTATAAGGTCTGAAAAATCCAGACGAACCGTTCATCGCTCCAGTAGGCATAGTGACAATCTTTTTTTGAAACAGAAAGTGCATTCTTCATCATCTTTCTAATGAAGTCAGCATAGCCCTCATCGCTCATATTATCTTGGGTTTGACCACCATAGTTCTTATTACTTTTCTTCCCACCAACACCCTTGTCATATGATAAATTTATGTTGAATGGGGGGTCCTGATTTATAAGGTCTGCCTTTACTTTACCCATTAATTTTAGAACTGTATTGGGGTTCAAAGCGTCCTCGCAAATTAAACGATGTCTACCGAGTTGGTACATATTACCTCGTTTTATGTTTGTTTTTTGAGCAAGCTTTATTTCTTTCTTTAGATCAAATGATTCTTCTTTTATTTCGGTATCTTTGTCCCAAAACTCAACTAGCTTCATTTGGTCAAATCCGACATCAGTTAGCAAATCTATATTAAACGACTTCAAAGCTTCCATATTCCATTCTCCATCGTTTAAATTACTCTCAAGAGCTATTTTTCTTCTTTCTTCAGTAGTTAATTTACGGCTTGGAACTAATACATTTACTTCCTTAATTCCAAGTTGTCTTAGAGCCAACCCTCGCTGATTTCCAGAGAGTATCGTGTTATCTGTATCAATAACAATGACGCTATGGAAACCACGCTGTACGATTCTTTCTTTTAGCTTTTCTAAAGCCACCTTAGTTATCGTTCTAGGATTTTCTTTCCAATTTTTTAATATTGTGAGCTTGCGAATGTCTACAGCCCATCTTAATTCTTCTTTTTTCATAAAATATTTATTAAAGATTACTAATAATGCAACTTCTTGAAAGTCACTTTTCTAGAAAAAATGACAACCATGTGTTACATAATCAGAATACTAGGTAGATAGAATTTAAATGGATGTCGACTAATCAAATTACACTCTTTAGTTGCGAGTGTTCAGTAGCATATTATTGAAAATATCCTTATATAAATGGATATTATTACCAATCGAAATATTTTTAGTAAATAAAAGAATAGATTAGTAGAAGTTAATTGTGTGCAAGAATCCTTGGCAGGGATCCCATGCTCCAGAGGTAAATAAACAACAAAACAAAAGACAATGAAAGATAGAAAAATCAAGCAAAAAATGCTAAAATAATAGTGCAGGTAGCTCTATCTTGCTTAGTTTCTATGATTAAAAAAATTTATATTAAAAACTACAAAATCTTTGATAACTTCGACCTAGAGTTGAATGATAATTTGAATATTCTTGTGGGAGATAATGAGGTTGGTAAATCAACAATCCTTGAAGCTATCAATTTAGCATCTACTAAGAAGCTGAACGGTAGAGCTATCGAGAATGAATTATCTCCTTATCTTTTTAATAAAAAGTGTGTAGACGACTACATCACTGCTATTAAGGGTGGAAAAACTGCATCATTGCCTGAAATAATTATAGAACTCTATTTAGGTGACAGTCCCGACCTAGAATATTTAAGGGGTAAAATGAACTCAAAAAATGAGGATTCCATTGGTGTTAAAATAGAAATAGTTTTTGACGAAGATTATAAAGAGGAGTACGAGAATTTAATCAAAACTTCGGCTAGTGATTTAGATCTAATACCTTCTGAGTATTACAAAATACATTGGTACTCTTTTGCAAATAATGCAATAACGCTCCGAAGTTTACCCCTACGGTTGTCATACATAGACGCAACAAATATTAGGCTTCAAAATGGTACTGACTATTATCTTCAGGATATTATCAAAACAGACCTAGATCCAAAGGAGCGAGTAGGGCTAAGTGTTGCTTTTCGTAAGTTGAAAGAAATCTTTTCCAAAGAACCCTCCATTGGAACAATTAACGGAAAGCTGACGAGTAAGAAAGCCGCCATTACCCAAAAGGATTTATCTATATCCATAGATATGTCTCAAAAAACAAACTGGGAGACAAACCTTATACCTCACCTAGATCAGCTACCATTCCAAATGGTAGGAAAGGGAGAACAAAACGCACTTAAAATAATGCTTGCTCTTGAGCGAAAAGCTGGGGCATCAAATATAATTCTCATTGAAGAACCAGAAAACCACCTTTCTTTTTCTTCTATGAATATTTTAATTACAAAAATCCACGAGAAGTGTGC
The DNA here is from genome assembly GCA_964385945.1 of uncultured Candidatus Saccharibacteria bacterium. Lineage (GTDB taxonomy): Bacteria > Patescibacteriota > Minisyncoccia > Phycocordibacterales > UBA9973 > UBA9973. The sequence goes on along the minus strand of CAYLQJ010000001.1, from coordinate 46,951 downwards.
AGGCAAACAAATCATCATTACGACGCATAGTGCATATGTCCTTAATAAATTAGGTTTGGAAAACTTGATATTGCTGAGTGGCAATAAATCCACATCTCTAGCCTCTTTATCTAAAGATACTCAAAACTATTTCATGAAGCTATCAGGTTACGACACTTTGCGTCTAGTCTTGGCAAAAAAGACCATTCTTGTTGAGGGTCCATCAGACGAGCTTGTAGTTCAAAAAGCCTATAAGCAAAAACATGGAGTTTTGCCGATAGAGGCAGGTGTTGATGTTATTAATGTTAGAGGTCTGTCTTTTGAAAGGTTTTTGCAAATTGCAGAGAAACTAAATAAAGATGTATGTGTTGTGACAGATAATGATGGTGATTTTGCGAACAAGGTAGATAAAAAATATGCTCCATACAAACTGAGTACTAACATAAAAATATGTCGCTCTGAGGACGATACAGCTAAGACACTAGAACCTCAGATGCTCAAAGCAAACAGCTTGGCTATTTTAAATAATATTTTTTCTACGAAACACGCAAATGATATCGATTTATTAAATTATATGGAAAGTAATAAAACTGAATGTGCTCTTCGGATATTCGAAACATCACACACTATTACATTTCCTGATTATGTCGAAGATGCCATCAAATAAAGCTGTGGTTGCGTGCGCAGGATCTGGAAAAACTACTCTTATTGTTAGTGAAGCTTTAAAAGTAAAAGATTCTAACGTTCTGATTACAACATACACGAACGAAAATATTGATCAAATTAAACAATCCATTATTGAGCAAAATGGATTTATTCCACAAAACATATATGTAGTGCCTTGGTTTACTTTTTTACTCAGAGATGGTGTCAGACCGTATCAAAATTGTATGTCATCATCTCCTCGTGTTGAATCAATATTATTTCAAAGCACTCTCAGTAGATTTCACAGGAAAGATGATTATTTTACAAAAAATAACTACATCTACAGCACGAAATTATCTGAATTTGTATATGAGTGTAATTTAAAAAGCGGAGGTTTAGTGATTAAAAGGTTAGAAAAAATATACAGCCATATTTTTATTGATGAATTGCAGGACTTTGCAGGTTACGATCTTAACTTTTTTGAAGAGCTTTTTAATTCGGCAATTGAGGTAGTTGCTGTTGGTGACCCTAGACAATCTACTTTTGCAACCAATAATTCATCTAAGAACTCAAAATATAAAGGCTCAAAAATCTACGATTGGTTACAGGAACAAGAGCAAAAAGGAAATATCATTATCGAAGAAAAGACTGACTGCCACAGGTGTAATCAGATTATCTGTGATCTTGCAGATTTACTTTACCCTGCGTTACCAAAGACTACTTCAAAAAACACTGTGACAACTGGTCACGACGGCATTTTTTTGGTTAAAAGAAGTGAATTAGATGAATATATTAAACAGCACCAACCATTTCTGCTTAGGTATGATAAAAGAACAAAAACTGGAGTGCACACGGCGCTAAATATAGGGCTGTCAAAAGGCAGAACATACGATAGGGTTCTGGTTTTCCCGACAAAGAATATGGTTCAGTTTGTGAATACAAAAGATCATACTAAAGCCGGAGATATTAGTAAGTTGTATGTTGCAATTACTCGCGCAAGACATAGTGTTGCGTTTGTAGTAAATTAATTTTTTATAGAATATGAATCCAAGAGAATTTTGGCAAAACTTTAAGATGGGAGAAGAACAAGAGATTGCTTGTAACTTTATCTATGATGGATTAAGAAATCTTCACGAGATGGAAACTCTGAATCTAGAAACTGAAATATTTCCAGTTCTTTATAATCTTTCAATAGGGTTAGAGAGGATGTTTAAGGTCGCTATTGTTCTAGTAGAGTTTAATGATGACACTAATGTCGATGAATTTGAAAAAACTCTAATTACCCATGATCATATTACTCTCTATAGCAGACTAAAGAAAAGTGTTGTTCTAGATTTAGGTTCTGTTCATACAGGATTACTCACGCTTCTTTCTAGATTTTACGAAGATCATCGCTACGGGCGTTTTAATTTACCCCAGATAGATAATTTATCTAAGGATAAAAAGTTATTTCTTACATTTCTTCATAAACACTTAGGAATAGATGTGAGAAATGACATAATCGGTACCGAAAATTCTTTACAGGTTAAAAAGTTTATGGGTAAAACAGTAAAAAAAATTGCTAAAGATCTCTATTCCGTGATAGATAAAGCAGCCACCGCAAAGAACTTGTATACTTATGAACTCTCAGACAGTTCTTCTAAGGCTGCAAAAGTTGTATGGGGTGATGAAGAAATTACTTTTGAGCGTGAAGAAATTACAATGATGGAAGTCCTTATCTTCTTATTAAATAACCCTGAACTTGATCGGGTTAAAATGATGAAAGCAATAGAATCACTGCCACTTGATCCAGCTCAAGACGGTGATTATCTACACTTTTTACTTAGAAAAAGGACAGGATTTTCTTCGTCAATAGTTGGTGAAGTTGAAGAATACCAAGCACAAATAGACTCAAAAACTCTTAAAGAGAGACTTGAGTTTATTAAAATAATCAAAGATCCGAAGGTGGGTTTTGAGTAATACATTGAAGTATCTAGACTCACTATTTAAGTGACACGTGACTGTAACTTTAAAGTGCTAGATGTGTCACTTTTGTCACTTTTTTATTATAAAATTGCTATAATAAGTTAGGTCTAAGAGATGTCGATCTTTGAGATAAAAAGTCTGAAATAGTGCTAATAGATTGTTTGGAGCAAACCTGGCAAACTAGGAAACTAGACTTTTAATATATAGTGAGATCTGGAAAAAGCGTTGAGGGTGTCGGTCATCGCATTTATATTGGACAAGAATATGATGTCGATACAGGATTAAGCTACCTGAATGCTCGTTACTACGAGGGGTCCCGTGGGCAGTTCATAAGTCAGGATCCCATATTTGTAGCAATGGGTGATAACTATAAAATTAGACAAAAAGTCGGAATCAGCTTAGAAGAGTTATTAACAGATCCACAACAATTAAATAGTTACGCATATGGAAGGAATAATCCACTTAGGTATTCTGATCCAGACGGCAATCTTTCTTTTGATGCGCTGATAAATAATCCAATAGAAAGTATTAGAAACGTTATTGGCTGGAATGTATTTTCTTTAGCAGGTAATCTATTTAATAAACCATTCTCGGCATCTTTATTGAGACACTCTGCTTCTCTCGAACCAAATAATTTAACAATAGATTCAAACAATCAAAAACAATACGGCAATCCAATTGAAAAGATAATGGAAACTAGTCAATATAAATCTTATATAGACAAAACTATTCAGCGTGCCCAAAATGGACAAATGACAAATAGTGGAGATTTTGAATTTGAGGGTAGAAGTGATTTGTATTATTCACTTCACGGAGCAAATATTGAATCACAGGTAACACAGCAAGATGGGGCATGGGTAGTAAACAGTACGGTAACAGATAGATATGATTTTAATCCTACAAATTCACAGACATATAAAGGGACTGTTACAAGATTACCAGCAACTCAGGCATATAAAGATCAAGGAAACGGAATATTGAGTAATTATGGAGTAAATATTAAAATTAGTGATAAAGTAAAGAAATAAAATGATTAAAAAGACAAAAATAATAATTAGTTTAGTTGTTGTATTAGTAATAAGCATCCCCTTGTTGTATTACTTTATCTTTGTAGTGCCAAAAAAAGAGATTGCAGAAAAATGCCAAGGTTATTATCCTTATTGGGGAAATTTTGTAGATTGTCAGGGAGTAATCGCGATCAATGATGGTTGGGATATGGACTATCTGTCAATAAAAGATCATATTCACAACTATGAAATTGCTAGGGTTTATAACCGAAATCAGTATATATATTCTGATAATAAAATCTTCGTTATTAACAAAAAAAATATAAAAAATAGTTCGTCAGACGGAATTAAAAACACCTACTATCAGGAATTATTTCAGAATGGACAACTGATGGAGAGCTCATATGAGGTAGTTTCTGACATTCCAACATACTTAGTTGTTGATACAGTTTCTGGTGAAACTAAGGCATATAAAACCATATCAGATGTTCCAAAAGATCAACAAATTTATTTTAATGACATATCTACTCATTAGAAAATAACTTTTTATCCTTCATTATCCTCTTGCTCTGTCCAACCATACTATTGAAGTCCATTAAGCTAATGCGGGTGCCATTCATCTTTTTTCTGTAGTTAGAAAATCTCTCAGCCCATTCGATTTCAGTTATGATCTTGTATTCGATTCTGGTTTCAGGATCATCTTCATTAGTTGATTGTATTTTCACATATCCATGCAGTTCAACTAGATTTTTGTAGTACACAATGTGGTCTACGAAGTCTAGGAAAAATTGTCTGTATGTTTCAAAATCTTTACACTGATGTGCTCTCGATCTAACCTCATCGCAGTACTGGGCGATGCTTAATTCGATTACCGAAGGTTTGTGCAGTAGGGGAATTTGCTTTACCAGTTCAATCTTCTCATTTCCAAGCTTCTCTATCTCCGCATCATATTCTTGATTTTTCTTAGAGTAATCTGCTCTCTCAATATTTCCATTCGCATACAATTCAAGTATGCGTTTCTTGGACAGCACCTGTATCTAATGGTGGTGCATCTATTACTGATTATTTAGTTGAATATAAAACAAGTGCATCAAGTACTTGGACAACTTTTACAGACGGTGTTTCAGCTGGAACCACAGCTACTGTAACAGGACTTTCTAGTGAGACTGTCTATAACTTTAGAGTAAGTGCAGTAAACAGTAGTGGTACTGGTAATCCTGTATCAGGCTCTGCTACCATTCCTGATTCTGTAGCCCCAACTTTTTCAAGTATTCTTTCTACTCCCACATCCACCACCAGCACCATCACCTTCACCACTAATGAACTTTCTTCAAGTATGGTAAATTATGGCTTAACAAATAGTTATGGAACAACTACCACAGAAATAGATACTTCTCCAAGAGTTACAAATCATACTGTAACATTACCAAGTCTTGTGGCTTGTACTACTTATCATTATAGAGTTATGTCTCAAGATGCAGCTTTAAATTTAGGAGTAGGCATAGACAATACATTCACCACCACCGGCTGTACTGGATCTGCTACGGTAGAAGACGAGACAGCTTCAAGTATAGTCACTGCAACTGGAGGTACCTCCACCCTTACTTCAGGTCTTACTGGAATACTCTTAACAATACCAACAGGAGCAACAGGAGCTGATGCAACTTACCAAATCAAATCTCTAGACCAAACAGCTGTATTCCTAACTTCAGGTACACCAAGTGGAGTCACTAAAGCAGGTGACTACGCATTCGACCTTAAAGCCTTAACTGGTGTAGATACTAGTGTTACTACTTTCTTGCAACCGATTACAATCACTATGACATACCAAGACAGTGATGTCGTTGGTATAAACGAATCAACACTAGTTATCTATCGATGGGATGGAGCTACATGGACACTATTGACTGGTTGTATTGTAAACACAACTCTAAACACTGTAACTTGTACCACAACTAACTTCTCTGTATTCAGTCTCTTTGGTACTCCTACACCTACAGTCTCAGTATCAAGTACAGCAGGTGGTGCAGTATCCGTAGCTTTCTTACAACAACTCTCAGATAGTCTACGTACTAAAACTATTCAAGCTGAAACTCTATGTAAAGTAGGTCAATCATATCATCCTACTACAGGCACACCTTGTACTAAATTTGAAACTCCTACAAAACTAACATTCACTAAAGATCTAAAACTAGGGAACATTCATTCTGAAGTTAAATTACTACAACAATATTTAAATAATAACGGTTATACAATAGCAAAATCAGGTCCAGGCTCAAAAGGTAAAGAAACTACTAAATTCGGTCCAGCTACTCGTTCTGCTCTGATTAGATTTCAGAAAGCAAATAAGCTTCCTGGTACTGGATTCTTTGGTTCTAGGAGTAGAACTTTGATGGGGGAGTAATTAAATTGTGAAATAAAAAATAGATTCTGTCAAATATTAAATATCTTATATTTATAGTAAACTATCTCTATATGGATAAAAATTATAAATATTTAGGTACTATTTCTGTGTTTTTTGTGTCTGTGCTTTTGATATCTAACGTCGCTTCGACAAAGATCGTGGATTTTGGAAAATTTACTTTTGATGCTGGAACTCTACTTTTCCCCTTGTCTTATATTTTTGGAGATATTTTGACTGAAGTTTATGGATACAAGAAATCCAAACAGGTTATCTGGCTTGGATTCTTTATGGCTCTACTCATGTCTCTCGTATTTATAATCGTTGGTGCTCTACCGGCCGCACCTGACTGGGGCAATCAAGAAGCTTACGATAAAATCCTAGGATTAACTCCGCGTATCGTACTCGCGAGTTTAGTTGCATACACTCTAGGCTCTTTTTCAAATGCTTTTATCCTGGCGAAAATGAAAATCTGGTCAAAAGGTAAAAAGCTCTGGGTGAGGACTATCGGTTCGACTGTTGTTGGAGAATTAGTAGATAGTACTTTATTTATTTTAATAGCTTTTGTTGGGATACTGCCGTCGTCATTACTTTTAACTTTAATAATTTCTAATTATATTTTTAAAACTCTAGTAGAAGTATTATTTACTCCTTTGACTTATAGAGTTATTGCATTTTTGAAAAAGAAAGAAGGTGAGGATTATTATGATGAAAACACTAACTTTAATCCTTTTAAAACCTAAACTCTATGCTTGAATTATTTAATATCAATTATTTATTAGAAACTTATGGATACGTAGGTATTTTTACGGTAGTATTCCTCGAGTCAGGGATATTTTTTGCTTTGCCGGGAGATTCATTGCTATTCACTGTTGGACTTTTTGCAGCAGCGGGATTTTTAAATATTTATTTAGTTATTGCTTTGATTTTCATTAGTACATTTTTTGGAGCGGTAGTGGGTTATGAAATAGGTGTATATTTACCTAATCTTCGTAAATTTTCTTTTTTTAGAATGATTTTGAAAGAAAAAAATATCGAGCAAGCCCGAGTTTTCTTTGAAAAATACGGTAAGATTGCTGTTGTCTTTTCTCGTTTTGTGCCTATCGTGCGTACTTTTACTCCTATTGGGGCGGGTATAGCTCGAATGAATTATTTATTATTTTTGAAATATAGCTTCTTTGGTTCTCTGTTGTGGTCTACTGTTGTTACCTTGGTGGGATATTTCTTTGGTCATGTTTTCCCTGGAATTAAAAACTATATGCATTTCGTAGTAATCATCGTGGTTTTATTGTCTATAGTTCCTATATTTGTAGAATTAATAAAAAACAAAAAAGCTAATAATAAATAAAAATATATTAAGACTTTAGTTTTTGATTAATACACTTTATAATTTTTAGAAAATCTTTTGGAGAGAACCAATTGATATCTTTATCTCTCTTAAACCAAGTCATCTGACGCTTGGCGTATTTTCGTGATCCAGAGATAACTGATTCTAAAGTAGGATTATAATATTCAAAACCAAATTCACGAAGTTTATCTGTACTTATTTTCATTTGTGCTAATTTTTCTATTTCATTAAGTAAGCCGTCTTTAAACATTATTTTTACTCTAGTTTCTATATTCTTATATAAATCTTCTTGAGGTAGAGTTAGTCCTATTTTAATAAATTCGTATTTACATTCAGTTAGTGGTTCTACCGCCAAGTTAGGAACTTTGCCCAAAACTTTAGTAATTTCTATAGCTCTGATAAGTCTTACATTGTTTTTATTATCAATATTCAGAGCACGTTCGGGATCTAGAGATAATAAAATTTTATAATTCTCTTCAGGAGTATTTTTATTCAATTCTTTTCTTAATATTGGATTCGCTGGTACGGTAGGTAAGATGAAGTTTTGAGTAACAGCATCAATATAGAATCCCGTCCCTCCACAAATGATAGGAGTCTTGCCTCGTTTGAGTATATCTTTGATTTTCTTTAAAGCATATTTTTGATATAGGACTACGCTATAAGTTTTCTTAGGACTTACTAAATCTAGGCCGTGGTGGGGAATATTGTCCATCTCTTTTTGGGTGATTTTACCTGTACCAATATCTAGATATTTATAAACTTGTCGTGAGTCAGCTGAAATAACCTCACCATTATAAAGTTTGGCTATTTTAACAGCTAAAGAACTTTTCCCAATAGCAGTAGGTCCTAATATTACAATAACTTTTTCTTTCATTATTTTAGAATTTAATTCTTTATGATTTTTATATCCGCTCCTATTGAGTTTAATCTCTCTGCTATATCTTCGTAACCTCGGTTAATCATATACACGTTACGTAATATTGAAGTCCCCTCAGAGGCCATCATTGCTATCAGAATGACCATAGAAGGACGTAGGGCCGGAGGGCAGACTATTTGGGCTGACTTTAATTTTGAGCCACCTGTGATGTATAAACGGTGAGGATCAGCTAGGGTTACATTAGCACCTAAGCGATTTAATTCTGTCGCATAAATAGCTCTATTTTCATAAAACCAATCATGAATCATAGTAGTACCTTTGGAAACTACGGCTATTGGCACAAAGAAAGGCAAGTTGTCTATATTTATTCCTGGGTATGGATTGGCGTGAATCTTGTCTTTGTTTGCGATTAAATTCGAAGGGTAGATTTCAATATCTATTAATTTAGTTTTATTATTATAGGAAAGATATTCGTTTGATTTTTTATATTTAAGACCCATAGTTTTTAATCTATATAATTCAAGTGTTAGAAAATCTACAGGACATCTTTTTATTTTTAAAGTTGAATTAGTTGTAATTGCAGCTGAAAAAAGCATCATAGACTCTATAGGGTCTTCGCTATTTGAATATTCTATATTACAATTTATTTCTTTTATTCCATAAATTGTTATTGATGAAGTTCCTATACCTTCTATTTTTACTCCTAGTTTCTCGAGGAAAAAGCACATTTCTTGCACCATATAATTACCACTCATATTTTTGATTGTAGTTATACCTGGGATTTTTGATGAAGCCATTAAAATATTCTCACAAGCCGTATCTCCAGCCTCATACATAACTAAAGCATTAGCTTTTAATTTCTTAGCAGAGACGTCATAGCTATTGTTTGTGGTTTTAATTTTAATCCCTATTTCTTCTAGGGCATAAGTATGAGCTGAAATTGTTCTTTTACCCAAACTGCAACCTTGAGCATGTGGTATAGAGAATGAAGGTAAAATATGTATCAACGGTCCTATAAGCATTATTATGGAACGAGTTTTTATTGCAGATTCTATGTTTAATTTTTGTAAATTAATTTTTTCTGGAGGGACGATTTTTATAGAATTTTGAGCAATCCAAGTTATTTTAACTCCTATGCTCTCTAGGATTTCTATAACTCTATAAACTTCTTCAATACGAGCGATGCCATGGAGAGTTGTGGTACCTTTATTTAAAAGGGAAGCGCAGAGTAACCCTACTGAGCCATTTTTAGAAAATCCTGTTGTTATTTCACCATGCAATTTTTTGCCACCTGTTATTTGAAAATCTATAGAATTATTTATTGATAAAATATTATGATTTAAAACGTCACCGATTTTATTTAAAAGTTCTGTTGTGAAATTCTGTTCTCCTTTTTCCATACGGGCTACGGCACTTTGTGAAGTGCTTAAAGCTTTTGCAAAATCCCCTTGAGTTAAGCCTTTTTGTTCGCGTAAATTTTTAATAAATATTCCAATACTTTGTTGTATATTATTTTTCATATAATAAAGAATATATCATATATGATATATTGTAAATATATAACTGTGGATAATTATTTTGTGCCGGAGGAGAGAATCGAACTCTCACACCTTGCGATACACGATTTTGAGTCGTGCGCGTCTACCAATTCCGCCACTCCGGCAATTAGTTTATAATACTATTTTTTACTTATTTATTCAACTTTTACACTTTTTATTCACAGATTGCTATATTATAAAAAATATAATATTTATGTTAAAATCAATCTATGTCTAATTTATATTCCAATTCAATTTTCTGGATCGAAACAGATAAAATCAAACCTAACCCTTATCAACCTCGTCGTGAATTCGACGAAGCGAGACTTTTAGAATTAGCAGACTCTATAAAGCAATACGGTGTGCTCCAACCTTTGACTGTATCTCGTGTAGAGAAAGAAAAAGCAGATGGTGGACTCGTAACTGAATACGAACTTATTGCTGGAGAGAGACGTCTACGCGCTTCTAAGATTGCTCAAGTTTTACAAGTCCCAGTCATCATCCGTGTGGGAGATAGTTCATTGATGAAACTCGAGCTCGCTATTCTTGAGAACTTGCAACGTGAAGATTTGAATGCTGTCGACCGAGCGCGAGCCTTTTTCCGATTGGTGAGTGAATTTAAATTCACTCATGCAGAAGTTGCAAAGAAGATGGGCCGTAGTCGTGAATATGTATCTAACTCTTTGAGAATACTATCTTTACCTGAAGAAGTATTGAACGCTTTATCCGAAGGAAAAATAAGCGAAGGTCATACTCGTCCGATACTAATGCTCGCCGATCATCCTGAAGAGCAACTCGTATTATTTAAAGAGATTGTCTACAAGAAAATCACAGTTCGTGAAGCCGAGAGATTGGCTCGTAAGATTGCTTATGACCGAGTTCGCAAGAAAGAATTTATGCCGGACCCAGAGATTACCGAACTTGAAGAAGAATTCCAAGACAAACTCGGTACTCGGGTTCATATAGACAGGAAAGACCTCGGTGGTCAGATAAAAATAGATTTCTTCTCTACTGAAGATTTGAGATCTATACTAGATTTGATTAATAAAACAGGGGCGGGTAGTAGCAACGCTCTCCTTGATAATCATATCGAAAAGACTAAAGAATTGAATAATTTAAATGCTAATGTTGCTACTAATCCGATAGTTACTCCAGTTGTTACTAACGTAGTCGCCGAGCAACCTTTAGAGATTAACGCTCCTACATCTGAGCCTGTACTTGTAGCTGAAAATACAATTCCCGATACTATAGAAAATAATATCCCTTCAGTACCTCCAATATCTCCAGTGTCTCAAGAACAACAGCAACAAGAACTAGTTGCACAAGAAGAAGAGGAACTGCTTGATGATAGAAGTAAAGAAGAGATAGTTGAAGAAGACAACACTGATTTATATAATATTTCTAACTTCAGCGTTTAGTAAAAATAAAAAAGAGGATGCATTACGCATCCTCTTTTTTTATTGTCCAAAATTTCTAATTCTTGAAAGTATTCCGGTATCGTGATTCTCTAAATAAGATCTGATATGTTTGCGAGCGATGTTAGTTTTAGCATGCTCTAACCATTTTCGAGAAGGGTTCGCATCTTTTTTAGTTATTATCTCGACGATATCTCCATTTTTTAGAGTAGAGAATATCTGGACCATTTTACCGTTGATACGAACTGCTGAGATATGATCTCCGATATCTGAGTGGATAGCATAAGCGAAATCTATCGGGCTGGAATTTTCTGGTAAATCAACGACGTCTCCTTTAGGAGTGAGTATAAATATGCGGTCATTAAAAAAGTCGGTTTTAAGATTTTCAAAAAAAGTTTGAGGCTTGTCAGGATTGTAGTTTAATTCTTTTAATTGTTCTACCCATTCGAATTTACCTTTATCATTTTCTGCTTTTTCACTACCATTTTCTTTGTAAGCAAAGTGAGCTGCGATACCGTAGGCTGCCTCGGCATGCATTTCTTTAGTTCTTATCTGTATCTCAGCGATACCAGTTTTACCTGTGAAGACTGTAGTATGGAGAGATCTGTAGCCGTTGGGTTTAGGTAAAGAAATATAATCTTTAATACGGCCAAGCATCGGTTTCCAGATAGAGTGAATAATACCTAATATACGATAACAATCTTCTAAACTTTCTACTACTACACGTATAGCGACAATATCATGAATCTTGTCTAAGTCCATATCGTAGCGTTCCAATTTCTTCCAGAGACTGTACTTGGTTTTTACACGATAACTTATTTCACTAAAATTTATATTGTTGTCTTTTAAATCTTTTTCTAGTTCATTTTTTATTTGTTCTAAATTTTCGTGATATTCTTCTTTTCTTTCTTCTAGGAGGTCATTTACTTTTTTATATTCTTTTTGATATGCATAAGGGAAAGCTTCTTCCTCGATTTCGCTTTTTAATTTACCCATACCGAGACGATTCGCAAGTGGGGCATATATCTGAATAGATTCGAGTGCAATACGTTCGCGCTTGTCTTCGCGTACGTGTTCTAAAGTTCTTAGATTGTGCAATCTATCTGCGAATTTAATAATAACCACACGCAAGTCATTCGCCATAGCTACAAAGAATTTCCTGAGACTTTCAACGTGCCTATCATGACCTCTGTATTTTAGAGTTCCGAGTTTGGTAACACCTTTTACTAAGAATACTATTTCTTCTCCGAATTCTTTTTGCATTTCTTCTTCTGTTATTTCTGTATCTTCTAGGACGTCGTGCATAAGTCCAGCCGAGATTGTCTTAGCGTCCATACCGAGACGGGCGAGGATCTTTGCAGTTTCAAAGACATGAATAAAATATGGTTCGCCACTCATTCTTTTCTGACCTTCGTGAGCGCGCATAGCGAAATGGTAAGCTTTTTCAATTAAAGTTTCGTCGTTTTTACTTACACCACCTTCGATTAGTTTTATGATTTCTTTGTAATCTGTCATTTATTTATTATCACTATTTTAAGAAATAAAAGCAAATAAATGGTTTTTGGAATAGTCTTTGGTCACAAATAAATTCTCGCCGTCGCTCGAATTTTTCGCGACCCAAGCTCGCTATTTTTTCTGCTGAAAAAATATAGCTCCGCTTCACAAAAACCTATTTCGCATTTAGCGAAGGCTAAATGCTTCAAAACTACTTCATTAATTTATGCGGGTTATGGTTTACACACAACTTATTACTGCATCTCTCTGGGATTGTTTTTGTGCCTTCCATCATTAGACTTTGACACATAGGGCAGATATTGCCAGTTGGTTTCGCTTTGATAGCGTTTTTACAATCAGGATAATTCGCACAAGAATAAAAAATTCCAAATCTACCACGACGTTCCATCATGTTGGCCTTTTTACAAACAGGGCAGAGGACGTCGGTAGTTTTTCTTTTCACTTCTTCTTCATCTTGCTTTACGAATTTACATTTAGGATAACGAGAACAAGAAATAAAAGTCCCTGTACCGTCACGTCTCTCACGTATGACGAGTTTGCCTCCACCTGATTTACCTTTTTTCTCACCACAGACAGGGCACATTTCGCCTATTTCTTTTGGTCCTTCGAGCTCTTTACCGTCGAGAGTTAGAGCTCCTGTACATTCTGGATAGTCACTACAAGAATAGAATTTACCAGCGCGAGCAAGTTTGATAATCATTTTTTTACCACATTTCGGACAGACTGTACCTTCCGGTGCATCTCCTAAGTTTGTAGCTTTTTCGAGTTTATCTTTAATCTTCACATCTTTTAAGAATGGTCCATAAAAATCCTTGAGAGTTTTTACATACTCTCTTTCTCCGCGAGAAATCTCATCAAGCTCGTCTTCCATTTCGGCGGTGAAAGTATCTGAGATATATTCTGCAAAATTTGTCTCTAGGAAATCAGATACAACTTCACCGGTATCAGTAGGGAATAAAGTCTTGCCTTCTTTTTTTACATATTCACGATCCTCGAGTGTACGCATGATGGACGCGTATGTAGACGGACGCCCGATACCGCGTTCTTCTAGTTCTTTTACGAGTCCAGCTTCACTATATCTACCAGGTGGTTCAGTAAATTTCTCTAATTTTTCAAGTTGTATTAATTCCAATTTTTCACCCACTTTACATATTGGTAATTCTACGTCTTCACCTCGCGCTCCAGAGTCTACTTTGAGCCATCCAGGGAAAAGTAGTCTAGATCCATTCGCAGCAAAACCAGGTAGATCAGGTTGACCTTCGATGACGGCTTTGATTTTAGTTTTCAGTAATTTTGCATCAGTCATCTGACTTGATACAGCTCTCTCCCAGATAAGTCGGTAGAGTTTTTGTTGCTCTTCGGTACCGGCATGCATCACCTCGACATGAGTCGGACGTATAGCTTCGTGAGCCTCTTGAGCGTTTTTAGATTTGGTTTTATAAGTATGAGCTTCGGCGTATTCAGAGCCGTATTCTTTTTGAATAAATTTTAAAAATTGAGCTTGAGAGTCTTTCGAGAGATTTGTACTATCGGTACGCATATAAGTAATATGACCTGCTTCGTATAATTTCTGAGCGAGTTGCATCGTACGGGAAGGTGAATATCCGAGACGGGAAGAAGCTGTTTGTTGCAAGCTTGAAGTTGTGAAAGGTGCACGAGCGACTCTTTTTTGTTCACTCTCTTTAACTTCGTCCACTATCCAAGAACCCTTGTTACCAATTTCTAGAATTCTATCTACTAATTTTTCATCTCTTGGTTCTTCGACGCATTCAAGTCTAATATCTTCTTTCTTGATAGTTTTGAAATCTCCCCAAATTCTAAAATATTTTTCCGGAATAAAAGCCCGAATCTCGCGTTCGCGTTCCATGATGATACGGAGTGCTGGAGATTGCACCCGTCCAGCCGAGAGTCCATAACGTACTTTTTTCCAGATTATTCCAGAGAGGTCATATCCTACGAGTCTATCGAGCACTCTACGAGCTTCTTGAGCTTTTCTTAAATTTGTATCTATTTCTCGAGGTTCTTTGAGAGCTTCTTCAACAGCTCTCTTTGTGATTTCGTGAAAAGTCACTCTCTTGATAGGAGCTTTGATTTTCTTGTCCTGTTTTAATATTTCTTCAATATGCCAAGCAATAGCTTCTCCTTCACGGTCGGGGTCCGTCGCGAGTAATATCTGAGTTGCTTTCTTAGCCAAGTCTTGGAGTTCGTGAACGACTTTTTCTTTACCTTTTGAGATCTCATAATGAGGAATAAATCCACCTTCTATATCTATAGCTTGCTTGTTCGATTTTGGTAAATCTCGTATATGTCCGACTGATGCACGCACAGTAAAAGCACCTTCGAGATACTTCTCGATGGTCTTTGCTTTACTTGGTGACTCTACAATTAATAGTTTCATTATTCCTAAGTATTACACGAATTATATTTTTTTGGCAAATTTTGTGATATAATTTCAGAAATTATGAAAAATATAAAATACAATTTAGGTATAATTTTTGTCTTTATTATTCAACTCGTGGCTCTTGTCTTATTGTTTATTTCGCCAAGTTTTGTTTTTGATTTTAGTACTACTTACAATACGACTCTACTGCTCGGGAAAGTCGCCGGGATTTTAGGTATGACTTTATTTGCGACTTCATTAATCCTCTCGGCTCGGTTTCATTTTCTAGAAAATATCTTTTATGGATTAAATAAAGTTTACGAACGTCACAATCAGATAGGGCAGATAGCTTTTATGATGATGCTTTTTCATCCTTTGCTACTACTTTATAAATATACTGATTTGTCTTTCGATCGAGCTATTTCTTTCTTGACCCCTAGTCCTTATACTTGGGCTAATAATTTTGGAATCATAGCTGTTTATCTAATGATCGTTCTAATATTCCTAACTTTATATTTCCGACCTAAGTATAATATTTGGAAATGGACTCATAAATTCATGGGAATCGCTTTTTTCTTAGCCGGACTTCATGTATTTCTAATACCGAGTGATACTTCTAGTTTCTTGCCACTTCGTGTCTATATGCTTTTTATTTCGGCTGTAGCTATTTATTCATATATTTATCATACCGTTCTAGGAATTTATACTACTAAAAAATATAAATACGCTGTGTATGAGGTGAAAGATTTAGGAGAAAATATTACTGAAGTGATACTAGCTACAAAAGGAGAGAAGATTCCTTTTAAATCTGGGCAATACGCTTTTATTAGTTTTGATAGCGCCGAGACGGGGCGGGAGAGTCATCCATTTTCTCTTTCATCTAAAGAAGGAGAAAATAATATTTCTTTCACAATTAAAAATCTCGGAGACTTTACCTCTAGGGTCAAAAATCTAAAAGTAGGCACAATAGCAAATATAGAAGGACCTTTCGGAAAGTTTTCATACAATACTGCCAACTCCAAGAAACAAATCTGGATCGCCGGAGGCATAGGCGTCACTCCATTTTTAAGTATGGCGAAATCTATCCAGAAAGAAAACGGCTATGACGTGGATTTGTATTATTGTGTACGTAATTCTAAAGAAGCAGTTTATCTAGAAGAACTTTTAGCTTTAAAAGACGACAAGGTAAATATTATTCCTCATTTTTCTGATACTATGG
Organism: uncultured Candidatus Saccharibacteria bacterium; assembly: GCA_964385945.1. Lineage (GTDB taxonomy): Bacteria > Patescibacteriota > Minisyncoccia > Phycocordibacterales > UBA9973 > UBA9973. Next base: position 30,662 of record CAYLQJ010000001.1, on the reverse strand, counting down.
GTTTCATCAATGCAGATATTATTAAAGAAAAATCTGGCTCTATCGACAATAAAAGTATTTTTATTTGCTCGCCAGTATTTATGATTCGAGCTTTAAAGAAGCAATTCTCTTTAAAAGGCGTTCCAGGAAGTTCTATTTATTCAGAAGAATTTAGTCTATAAAATTAAAAAATATATGAAATTAAAATATCTAACACTTGCATCTTTTATTATTTTTGTTGGAGGTATTGTATCTCTAGCTTTTTTGCCGGTAGGTACTATTAATAGTCCGGTGAATAATACCCAAAATATCAAAGTAGTCCCGAATCCGTCTTTACCTGTAGTGACTTTGGATTTAGCAGAAATCGCCAAGCACAATACGAAACAAGATTGTTATCTTATTGTAAAAGGTTCTGTTTATAGTGTCGCTTCTTTTATTGATGCTCATCCGGGAGGAGTGAAAAAGATAGTAGATGAATGTGGAGGGGAAGCTTCAGCGGTATTCTCCGCTATTCATTCGAACTTTGCTTGGAATTTATTGAAAGACTATTATATTGGGGATCTTGGTCAGTCTGTAAATTCTGAATCAATCAATACAATAAATACTGTTAATACAACAACTCAAAAATCAAACACTAATACAGGCAAATATTCTAACAACGAAAAGGAGGAAGAGGACTAATACTTTTTTTGACAAAATTACTAAGATATGTTAATATTTTTATGATAAATTGTTCCAATAACATCAAAAATATTAAAAATGAAAAATCAGATTTTCTTTTTCTTTTTTTTAGTTCTTTTAATTTCTTGTGGTCGTAATTTAGTTCCCTTAAATTACGATACAATAAAAATTTTACCGGAAAATACGCCCATTTTCTCTGATCCTAATATTGGGATTGAGTGTGAAAATGCTGTTGAAGTGTTAAAAATCAAAAAAAAGACAAGATGTCGAGTTGTTTATAATGAAGCATCACCAAAAGAGATAAAAGTTTTTTTGGGTGATGGTGATGGTGATGGTGATGGTATTATTTCCAACAAAGACAACTTTTTTGTGTATTGTTTGAATGACGACGGGTATTATCAGATTTGTCTTTGGTCAGAACATCAAGATAGTGTTGTGTACTCGAGTATGAGCACTTCAAAAAAAGTAAGCCCAAAAAAATTTTATAAATTAACTTCGGGTGAAGGATCAAGATTGTTTTTTGATCAAAAAGCTTTAAAGAAGAAAATCGTTATCCTTGAAGGAGATAAAAATGGGATTATTCGTAAAAAAAGTTAAGTTTTGCAACCTAACTCAATCATTAACAATAGGCGTCTTTTAAAAAAGATGCCTATTTTTATTTTAATCTCATTTCTCCCATTTCTTCTTTTATTAGATTTTTTATTTCCATCACTGAGAGTAAAGAATTTGCTTTTTGTATTGGCATATTTAATTCATTTATTAATTCATCTCTAGATTTTGGTTCTCTTAGTATTTTTATAACTTTCTTTTCTTCTTCTGATAAATCTTCAAAAAGTTTCTGTTGGATATTTTCATCTTGTTCTGTTTCAAAACCTAATGCTTCTAAGAGTTCGAGCGAGTTCGTGATTGGAGTCGCTCCGAGACGAAGAAGTTTATTGGTACCTTTAGAATTCGGCGAGAATATCGGACCTGGGATCGCCAAGACGTCTCTATTATATTCTGTGGCGAGGCGAGCTGTTATCATAGTCCCTGAACGCTCTTCAGCTTCTATTACTAACACAGCTTTCGATATCCCTGCCATAAGTCTATTTCTCATTGGGAAAGACCATTGTGTTGCTTTGAAGTCAGGTTCGTATTCTGAAATAAAGCATCCTCCTTTATTTATAACTTCTTCCATTATTTTAATATTAGTTTTTGGGTAGATTGCATCTTTACCAAGTCCGGAACCCGGGAAGACTAAAGTCTTCAGTCCTATCTCGAGTGCTTTCTTGTGAGCAATAGTATCGATACCGATAGCAAAGCCGGAAACAATAGCTATCGGATAGCCTTTCAATCCAGCTATTAACTTCTCACAGACTTCACGTCCATAAGAAGTGAATTTGCGAGAACCGACGACACAGAGATATATGAGATCTTCCTCTGGGAATTCACCCAAGATATAGAGTTCCTCCGGAGGTTGAGGGATTTCGTCTAGTCCTATTGGCCAATATTCTTTTGCTAATTTTTTTATTTCCATCCCGTTAAATATTTTTGATTATCTTACAATACTATTACACGTTAATCATTCTTTAATTATATTAATATATTTATACCCGTTATTTAAAATACTTAACGAGATCCATTTTGTTAAAAATTAAAAATTATTTTGTTTTTCTCTTAACAATATTATATACTATATTTATGCTAGATATAAAATTTATTCGTGAAAATAAAGATATAGTTGCCTCTGGTGCTAAGAAAAAGCACGTAGATATTGATATTGAAAGACTTATCACTCTTGACGATGAGAGGTTAAAACTCATGAAAGAAATAGAAGAATACAGAAGTGAGGTTAATAGAGTCTCTAATGACATAGTCCGTGATCAAGACCCAGCTTTAAAAATCCAACTCATAGATGAGATGCGTCTAGTCAAAGAAGATATCAAAAATAGAGAAGAGAAATTAAAAGAGGTGATGATAGAATGGCAGAAACTTATGGTTCATGTACCAAACGTTCCTGATATGTCAGTCCCTGAAGGAGCGAGTGACGAAGACAACGTAGAGATTCGAACTTGGGGAGAAAAGCCAGTATTTACTTTCGAACCAAAAGATCACATTAAACTTCTTGAAGATTTAGATATGGTAGATTTTGAACGCGGAGTGAAAGTCTCTGGTTTTCGCGGATATTTTATGAAGAATGAAGGAGCTATGCTTTTCTTTGCTTTGTGGCAATATTTTTTAAATTATTTTATATCAAAAGGTTATACTCCAATGATAGTACCTTCTCTGGTTCGTAAAGAATCCCTAATAGGTACAGGTATGCTACCTCAATCAGAAGATGATTTATATAAAGTAGGTGAGAATGAATACCTAGCTGGTACAGCCGAAGTTGCAACTATGGGCTATCATATGAATGAAACTCTAGAGAAGTCAGATTTACCTAAAAAGTTTATCTCTTTCTCTCCTTGTTTCCGAGCGGAAGCCGGCAAGCATGGCAAAGACGTCAAAGGTATTATCCGAGTACACGAATTTTTCAAAATAGAACAAGTTATTCTCACTGAGGCTAGTCACGCTGAATCTGTAAAATGGCACGAAGAGATAACGGCTCACGTAGAATATTTAATGCAAGAATTGCGTTTACCTTATCATGTGGTGGTGAACTGCGGAGGAGACTTAGGTCTTGGACAAGTCAAGAAATACGATATCGAAGCTTGGATGCCATCCCAAGATAAATATCGTGAAACTCATTCTTCTTCATACTTTCATGATTTTCAAACTCGTCGTTTAAATATTCGTTATAGAGACGACGACGGCAAGCTACGTTTTGTGCATTCATTAAACAATACTGCTTGTGCGACTTCACGTTTACCTGCATCATTAATCGAAAACTATCAGCAAGAAGACGGTAGTATCAAAATCCCTGAAGTATTGCGTCCTTATATGGGAGGCATGGAATTTATAAAAAGAAAAGATAAATAAAAATGCAACCTCGTAAATTTACTTCTTCTCACGTTGAAGAATTAAAGAAAAGAAGACGTAAAATCTTTAAGATTAAAGTTATTATTTTTTCTATTTTATTTTTACTTTTTCTAGTAGGTCTATATTTCTTATCTAAATGGCATGAGGTGAATATCAACAAGATTGAAATCACTGGCAATAAAGTATTAGAGACCCAAGCTCTCGAACAATTAGTGCAAAAGGAGATTAGTGGTAAATATCTCTGGCTTTTCCCAAAGACGAATTTCGTCCTGTTGCCTCGTTCTAAGATCAAGAAAGAATTATCGAGTACTTTTCGTCGTATCGAGACTATCTCTTTCGACTTGTCTGATTCTAAAACTTTAAAGATTGAGATATCTGAACGCAAGCCTGTTTATACTTGGTGCGGGGAGACTATACCGGACAAGACGGTCAGACTCGAGGATCATAAATGTGACTTCATGGATGATAAAGGATACGTTTTTGATCAAGCTCCGTATTTCTCCGGTAACGCTTATTTTAAATTCTACGGTCCAACAGAAGGGTATTATTATGGAGGAGAGAATTTCAATAATTATATTTTATTTATTTCTAACTTAAAACATATCGGTATCAACCCGGTATCCATGTTATTAAAACCCGAGAATGAAGTCGATATGTATTTGTCATCCAATATTCCGGCTCCAGATGCGCCTAAAATAATTTTTAATTCAGAAGTTGATTATCTAAAAATATATCAGAATTTAGAAGCCGCTATCAAGACGGACCCTTTAAAGACAGAATTCAAAGAAAAATATCCTTCACTCTTATATTTGGATTTGAGATTTAATAATAAAGTGTACTACAAGTTTAAAGAATAGTTTTTTAAAATACCATTTTGTGTTATAAAGATTAAATGAAAAATTTCTGGACCCAATTAAATAAGCCAATATTCGTACTTGCACCTATGGCTGACGTCACGGATTATGCTTTCCGGACTATCATCAATAAATACGGTAAACCCGACGTACTCTGGACAGAGTTCGTATCGGCCGATGGCCTCGCTCACCCTAAAGCTCGCGAGAAACTTTTGATAGATTTAAAATTCGATCCTAGTGAACATCCGATAGTTGCTCAGATTTTCGGCTCGAATACCGAGAATATTAAATCCGCTTCGGCTCTATGTATGGAGCTTGGTTTTGATGGGATTGATATCAATATGGGTTGCCCTGATAAAAGTATCGAGAAGCAAGGTGCCGGCTCGGGTATGATTAAAAATATCGAATCTGCGAAAGCTGTGATCCAAGCTGCTAAAGACGGCGCGCCGGGTATCCCTATCTCAGTTAAAACTCGTATTGGATATAATAAAAATGAAATAGATACTTGGATACGAGAAATCTTGAAGCAAGATATTGCTGTACTGACTGTGCATTTGCGTACAAGGAAAGAGATGTCCCTCGTGCCGGCGCATTGGGAACTTATGGAAAGTATTGTTAAATTACGAGACGAAGTCGCTCCAAATACTTTAATCTTAGGTAATGGCGACGCGACTGATCTAGTAGACGCGAAAAAGAAAGTCCTTGAAACTGGTTGCGACGGAGTTATGCTCGGGCGCGCTATTTTTGGAAATCCTTGGTTGTTCGATAGGAGCGTAATTAATCAAGAATTTTCTCAGGTCCTCGGGTCGCCTTCGTCTCAACCAGACCATGACAAAATTCTGATTAATTCCGCTCCGTCACTTCCCGAGAAATTAAAAGTCATGCTAGAACATACGAAACTCTTTGAAGAAGTCTTAGGTGGTCACAAGAATTTAGCTATTATGAAAAAGCATTACAAGGCTTATGTTCACGGCTTTGACGGAGCCAAGGAACTCAGAGTTAAACTTATGGAAGCTAAAGATTATGCTGAGATAGAAAATATTGTAAATGAATTTTTAAAAAAATAGTAGGCTCAAAAATAATTTTGAACCTACTCATTTTTTTTGTTTTGCATTATTAATCAATATGCATTTTTTTCTCAATTATTTTTTCTAGTTTTTCTAAATAATTAAAAATAACTATGATACTGAATGCTACAACAAAAAACATTTTTTGTTTGATTGACGGTGTTTCTATTTTCATGATTTACAATTTTATTAATTATGACTAATACTAATTTTTTAGTCAATACTTTGGGTAATATATATATTTTGTTATACTTATACGTATGGATCATTTAGCTTTATATCGTAAATATCGACCAGACAGTTTTGAAGGAGTTTTAGGTCAAGAACATATCGTTAAAGTTTTAGAGAACTCGGTATATACCGGGAACGTCTCTCACGCTTATCTTTTTATTGGTTCTCGTGGTACAGGGAAGACTTCACTTGCTCGTATTTTCGCCGCCGGTCTCGGGACATCTCCGAGCGACCTCTACGAAATAGATGCCGCGTCAAATCGCGGTATCGAAGATATTCGCGAACTACGCGACGGAGTCAGAGTCTTACCTTTTGATTCTAAATACAAGATATATATCATCGACGAGGTGCATATGCTTTCTCGTGATGCTTGGGGCGCCTTGCTTAAGACTCTCGAAGAACCTCCAAAGCATGTAATATTTATTCTCGCTACGACCGAGCTTCATAAAGTCCCTGATACTATTATCTCTCGTTGTCAGACTTTCGTATTCAAAAAGCCTACGGATATGATTTTGAAGAATCATCTAAACGCCGTTTCCGAAAAAGAAGGGTACACTCTCGAAGAAGGCGGGGCGGAACTCATTGCTATACTCGGTGACGGATCTTTCCGAGATGCCTTAGGAGTACTAGATAAAGTTCTAAATTTTGCGAAAAAAGAAAAAAAGAAAACTAATGCCAAGTCGTCTCAGATCAGCATAGAAGAAATAGAAGGCGTCACCGGGGCTCCAAAGAGAAACCTCGTGAATGGAGTCCTGTCTGCACTAGGTGAGAACAATCTCGAAGCCGGACTCAATATAATAAAACAAGCTGTATCTGACAATCTAGACATGGAATTATTTTTAAAATTAATTTTACAGAAGTTTAGATTAGCGGTGATTTTGAGATACGCTCCGAGTCAGATAGAGAATATGAAAGGGGATTTGAGAGATGAAGATATACAATTCCTAAAAGATTTAGTAAAGAATGACAAAGGAGCAGTCTTTCGTTCAAAAGGACTGATAAATCTCCTTGAAGCTTATGCTAATACAAATAATACATTTATTCCATCCTTGCCGTTAGAGATAGCTTTGATTGATATTTTGAGTAAAGAGTAAAAAAAACAGCTTCTTACGAAGCTGTTTGTCCTAGATCCATAACCTCATTTTCAGAAGCTTGACCGGTTTGCATTTCTATAATTGCTGCTTCAGTTTTCTTTTGATTTTCTTCAATGTCTTTTCTAAACTCTATAATAAAATCTATTGCTTCTTCTCTGGTAATAGATTTATATCCTGGTTGGTTAAAAAAATTCATTATTTTCTCTATAGAACCTTCTGGAATATTTTTTGACTCCATTGTTTTTATTACTTCTTTTGTACCAAAATCTGTTTTGAATTCTAATGACATATATTTTAATTTATTACTAATAATGTACTTTAATTATAGCATATATATAATATTTTAAAGCAAAGCATATTTTGTTGACTATATTTATTTTATATGATATAATACATAAGAATTTTAAAACGTACATTCCACAACATTCCAAAAACATTAAAAATGGGAAATCAAGATTTATTAAACGAAACAGTTAAGAAAGCTGTAAATTACTGGGTTAAATATTTAAAACCAGCAGAAGAAGACGACGGTTTTGAGCAGAATCCAGAACCGACAATTTTGGAGATTCAATTGCAAATAAATTATCCAACAGCAAAAGAGTTGGATAATTTCGCAAAAAAACTTGCAGTTTATATAATTTTAAAGCTTGAAGAAAATGAGAGTTTTATTATTGAAACAAAGGAATTTCCAATAGGAGAATTTGAAACCTTGGTTTCAGATTCAGGAATAGACAAAAAACTTTTCCGTCAGTCTACTAAAATGGAAGTTTCCTTAGGGCAAATTAAAGTTACTAACTTTATCGGTCAGGAAGAAATTATTAAAATTTCTTAATTTTTTTTGTAATTTAAAAATTAAAAAGCATTCACCTTATGCAAGGTGAATGCTTTTTTTATTTGCTTTATGAGTATAGTCCTAGATTCTGATTACCATTTTGGGTTATTAATATATCGTCCTCAATTCTTATACCTTTTACGCTCATGTATTTCTCGACCTCATTATAATTAATGAAGCTTTTAAAATTTTGTTTAGATTGTTCTATGAGTGCAGGAATAAAATATATTCCAGGTTCATTAGTCACAACCATTCCAGGTTCCAATTTTCTTGCCATCCGTAAATACTTTAAGCCGAATTGGGTGCTTCTCTTTGTACTGTTATCATACCCAACATAGTCTTCTCCCAAATTTTCCATGTCATGAACATCCATGCCCATCATATGTCCCAATCCGTGAGGGAAAAACGTTGTGTATGCACCAGATTGAATTATTGAGTCTATGTCTCCACGCATAATATTAATCCCTTTTAACCCTTCAACAATTTCTCTAACAGCTAACATATGCATTTCAAAATAGTTGAAATCAGGGGAAGCTGTGTTAAGTATTTTTTGGTAAGCATCCAATACTATCCAGTTAATGTTACGCTGACAAGTAGTCCAATCAGATTCTTTACGATCCATAGTATTATTACCCACAATTAAGAAAACTCTTGTTTGGTCAGTCGTGTATCCATGCTCTGAATCAAAGCCTGCATCAATTAGATATAGCTTACCTTTTCCTGGTCTTTCTGTTGAATAAAAATTAGGATTATGTAGAATCTGACCCTCTGTGCTTATTATTGGCGGGAAAGAGAAATTTCCACGATTTCTTAGTGCTATTTCTTGCATAGCACTATAGATACTGAATGGTGCTGCATTTTTACTAGCCAGATCTTCGGCTACATTAAACATTTCGCAAGATACCTTTTGTATCTCAGTCATGTGGGCTATTTCTTCTTCACTTTTTATACTGCGTAGAGCAACTATTGATTTGATTAAATCTATAGAAACATCTTTGTCAGTAATAATTGAAGGGAATCTGTAGGGTGCTATTGAGTGTATTTTACCCTCTAATATTTTTGAAGACAGTGTATCAGTTATCTCTGTAATACCAGCTAAAGCATCAGCTCTATCTGGAAGACTTTTTTCTGGTTTACCTGACCAAACAATATCTTCAAGATCAGGGTCTTTACCTGCAATAAAAGCTTTTCCTGTTTCAAGTGAAATGACTCCAATAAGGTCGGGTTCATTTAAACCAAAAAAATAACGGAAGGTGCTGTCCTGTTTGAAAAAAAGATGATAGTTTGCCTTATAATTATAAGGTACATAACTGTTGCCTACAAGAACTATGTGTCCTTGGGCACCTTTTGAAATCATTAAATCTAACAATGATTTTCTCCTGTTGATGAAAGTGTCTCTACTAAACATAATATTGAATTTTTTGTGAACAAATATTTTTGTAACAATACTATATATTCAGAATAAAATCAATAATAGTTGAAAATAGTCTATTTTTGTGTTATCTTTTAATTATTGCTTTTGCAATATTGGGGTATCGTCCCTAAAGCTAAAAGTAGTGTTTTTGAAAATTAAATAAATTGGGGTATCGTCTAATGGTAGGACAGAGGCCTTTGAAGCCTTTAATCGTGGTTCGAATCCATGTACCCCAGCACGAGCGGAGCGAAGCTCTGGGTAAGTAAGCAATCTGCTTTGCTTACGCCATGGATTCGAACGACGGAATATGATTTTTGTAGCAACTAAAATCTATGAGTCGGTGCCCAGACAAATTTTTTGTGACGACAAAAAGTTTAGTCGCGGGAGAAATTCCATGTACCCCCAGCCAATATGAGCTAGCTCAAAAATGTTAAATAATTATGAGTCTTTCAGAAAAAAATCAAAAAGTTGTTGAATATTTCTACTCTTTAAAAAAAGAGATCGATTCAAATTTAAATCATAAGCTAACTAATCAAACACATATTCAAAATTATCTGTATTTTACCGTAGCCCCAGTATTCAACTACACTGAGGCGATAATTATTTTATGCAAAGAAAAGAAATTTAATGCAGCACAATCATTACTCAGAAGTCTACTTGAGACACACATAAATATTCAATATTACACAAGTGATAGTACTGATAAGAAGCTTGCCATTGCCGCAAAGAGACAGTTTGATTGGAGAATAACAGTAGTAAATGCTTTTAAAAAATTGGTTAAAGATTACCCTAATTTTTTATCCAATGATTCAAATAGCTTATATAATAACGATTACCAAGATAAGACACTAGAAGAAATTAATAAACACAGGACAGCTATTATTAAAGGGAACAACCTGACCGATAAAGATAAAGATCCTGATTTATTAGAGAAAACAAAATTATGTGACAAGGCTAAAATTCCTGATGCTGAACCTGGACATTTTGAACTGATGTATCATCTTGTATACAGACAATTATCTTCTTTTGTACATTTAGACATTCAAGGAATTGAATCTTTTACCAATAAAGATGAGTCGGGCAATTATTTCTTTATTGAAAAGCCAGATGAGGATTTATTGATATCTCAATCTATAGGTATATGTGTGGCACTAGCAAAAGATTTATATGATAATAAAGTAATTAATAGTGACAGAAGTGGAAATATTAAATTAATAGATGACCTACTTTCCAGTAAATAAATACAAATTATAGGTACTCAAAGACCGTGGAAATGCTAAGATGAAAGTGTTAAAGATCATGTCTCCAGGTGTCCAACACCCGGAAAGCTTTTAAAATATAGAGATTTTAACTTTTTCTAAGAATTAAATTTATTGTAGTATAATAAAAAAATGGAAACAAAATTAGAAAAAAATACAGAAGCTGCCTTCAAATGGATTGTTGGTATATTAAGAAAATATAATATACCTTTTCAAATCTCTGGAGGTTTTGCTGTTCGGATTTATGGATCCACTCGTGAATTAGCTGATATAGATATAGGTATTCCTGATGATAGTTTTAAAACTATTTTTTTAGATATAAAAGATTATATAATTTACGGGCCTGAGCATTATGTAGATGATGAATGGGATTTGAATTTAGTTACTTTAAAATATGAAAATCAGAAGATTGATCTTGCGGGTAGAGATAATATAAAAATCTTTGATAAAGAAAATAAAGTTTGGATTCCTGCACATAGAGACCTAACTCTTAATGAAAATAAAGAAGTATATGGAATCATGGTTCCTGTGATACCTAAAGAGGCTTTGATTTCATATAAGAAAAAAATTATGAGAGAGGTGGATATAGAGGACGTAAAATTTTTAGAGTCATTTTAATGTTTTGTTATAACTGTTATAGTGAAAATCCTAAAAATTCTAATTATGAAAACCCTTAAATTTAATTCAGATTTGGTTGATAAAATATTAACCGGAAAAAAGACTTCTACTTGGAGGCTTTTTGATGATAAGGATCTGCAAGTTGGAGACGAACTCGAATTCATAAACAAAGAAACTCTTGAGACTTTTGGCTATGGGAAAATAATTTCTCTTAAAATTAAAACCCTCAGTACTTTAGATGAACAAGATTGGGTAGGGCATGCTAGATATAATTCTGAAGAAGAAATGTATGTTGATTTTATAAAATTCTATGGAGATAAGGTAAACAAAGACTCAGAAGTTAAAATTATAAATTTTGAATTGTCTCCGGATGTCCGACACCCGAAAAGCTTTTAAAATATAGGCATTATATATAGCAAAAGGATTCTTGTTATTATTTGTTATTCTTTTTATGTTATAATTTTGAACATATGGAAACAAATAATAATTTTTTATTAACAACAACAGATATTATTCAAGGTAAAGATAATATCGTATACATGGGAATAGTTACTTCTGAGAACGTCGTCGGAGTGAATGCTGTGCGAGACATGGTAGCTTCTTTGACTGATTTTTGGGGTGGACGTTCTACTACTCTAGAAGGAGTTTTAAATAAAGCTCGAACTGAATGCTTGAAAGAATTAGAAGAAAGAGCTAGAGGATTCGGAGCTCATGCAGTGATAGGAGTATCGATAGAGACTCAGATAGCAAATATGATAACAGTCACAGCAAGTGGCACTATGGTTAAATTTTAAAATATAGAGATTTTGACTTTCTAAGAATTAAATTTATTTTAGTATAATAAAACTAGGTGACAAGGTTGGACCTTATCAAGATTTATTAAATATTTGATATAATATAAACATGAAAACAATACTCGTTGATGCAGTTAATACTGTAATTATAAAAAATGATGAAGGTGATAATATTCAATATAAAGAATTATTTGATTTACTTGAAACATATCCAAATCCAAAACTTATCCTAACTAATGCTGATGATGAGCAAATGATCAAATTTGGTCTTGATTCTGTGCCTTATCCTGTTTTTACAATGAAGCATAATCCTGATAAAGTAGAACATATTTATTTTAAAACTTTACTTGAGAAATATAATTTTGCTAAAAATGACGTAATATATTTTGAACATAATTCAGATGCAGTAAAATCCGCCGAGTCAGTAGGAATTATTTCTTATCATTATGACAAAGAAAAGAAAGATTTGATTGCTTTAAAAAAATTTCTTGATGAGAATTTGTAAGTTATTGAAATAATATGGATTGCCAATTTTGTAAAAGAGAAGATTTAAGTAATAGAATTATTATAGAAAATGATTTAGCTTTTGCTTTTCTTACACATACTCCTATTGTTCCAGGCCACATTTTAATATCTCCAAAAAGACATATTAAGTATTATGAAGATCATTCTTTAGAAGAAATACAAGCGATTGAAAAATTAAGAGGGATTTTAAAAACTTCTTTAAAAAAAGTTTTAAATGCAGAAGGTTTTAATTATGCATGGAATGAAGAAAAAATTGGAGGTCAATCTGTTGAACATTTTCATTTACATGTAATTCCAAGAAAACAAGGTGATGCTGGAGTTTATCAATACGAACCTAGGGAATTTTTATATCGCCCTGGAGCACGGACTCAAATTTCTCCTGATGATGAACTTATTCAAATTACTAAGCTTATTAAATGTAGTTTGATATAATAAAAATATGTATCCAGATTCCAGTGAAGGTTTAAATCAAGAAACAGACGAAGGAGTATATTTTTTTACTGTTCCTTTTGAACCATTAAATAATTGGTCTCCACACAGAGTGAATATTTGGAATAATAATTTCCCAACCTCAGAGCATGCTTTTCAGTGGAAAAAATTCTCCGAAGTAGAGCCCGCTATCGGAACAGAGATTTTAAATGCAGTAAGTCCATATATGGTGGCAAAAATTACTCAAGCCAATAAGGACAAGAAACCGAAAAACTGGGCGGATATAAAAGTAGGAATAATGTGAGAAATACTGAGAGCTAAATTCTCTCAACATGAAGACGTCAGAGACGCTCTGAAAAGAACAGGGAATAGAAGAATAGCTGAAAATTCACCCGTAGATAGCTTTTGGGGTCTTGGACCAAATAAAGACGGAATTAGCATGTTGGGTAATATTTGGATGAAGATTCGCGATGAGCTAGTTTAAAACAATAAACTTTGAGTTTAAATTTCTGTTATACTGTACAAATGAAAGCAATAATTTGTACAAAGTATGGACCACCGGAGGTTTTAGAAATTCATGAAGTAGATAAACCTACTCTAAAAAATAATGAAATTCTAGTTAAAATAATGAGCACTACTGTAAATTCTGGTGATGTTAGAGTCAGGGCACTTAGAGTCGAAGGATTCATGAAAATAGTAATGAGATTTGTTTTAGGTTTTTCCAAACCAAGACAACCAATATTAGGAACTGTATTTTCAGGTATTGTTGAAAGTGTTGGTAGTCAGGTTTCAGATTTTAAAATTGGGGACCATGTATTTGGTGCAACTGGTTTTAAATTTGGTACTTATGCAGAGTATATTACTGTTAATGAAAAAAGTGCAGTTATAATAATTCCCAAAAATGCTTCATTTGATCAAGCTGCTTCTTTGGTTTTTGGTGGACAGACAGCTATCTATTTTTTGAATAAGGCTGGGATAAGTAAAAGAACTGGTCTTAAAATTTTAGTTATTGGAGGTACTGGAGCAGTAGGGACTTCTGCTATACAAATAGCTAAATATTATGGAGCAGAAGTTACTACAGTTTGTAGTTCTGATGGATTTGAATTAGCGCGTAATTTAGGGGCAGATCACGTTATCCAATATGATAAGGAAGATTTTACTAAACAAAAAGACACTTTTGATATTATATTTGACGCTGTTGGTAAAACTTCTAAAAAGGAATGTGTTCATCTTTTAAATGACAATGGTGTATATATAACCGTCGAAGGATTTGATGTTGCTTCTGATAGTAAAGAGCAATTAGAACTACTCAAGAAATTATATGAGGATGGTAAATATCAAGCAGTAATAGACAAGACATTTACCATGAACGAAATCGTGGAGGCTCACACATACGTCGATACTGGTAGAAAGAAAGGTAATGTTGTTTTACAAATAGTGTATCCGGACGTTGGACGTCCGGAAAACATAAATAATGTATAATATTTTTATGAACAATATGAAAATAATTTTAAAAGGTTTTGGTCAAGTATTTTTCCAAAATAATACATGGACGGGATTATTGTTTTTGGTTGGTATTTTCTTTAATTCTTGGATTTTGGGAGTAGGAGCTATTTTGGGAAATTTTATTAGTACTTTTTCGGCGAAAATATTGGGTTATGACAGGGATGATATTCAAAACGGTCTTTATGGTTTTAATGGTACTTTGGTGGGAATAGCAATTTTATTTTTCTTTCAAATTAATTATATAGGTCTTGTTGGAGTAATTGTTGGTGCATTTATATCATCTTTACTGATGAATCTTATAAAAAAGAGAATACCTGCTTATACTTCTGCATTTGTAATATCAACATGGATTATTATTTATATTCTTTTATATTTCTTTCCAGATTATTTCCTAACTTCACCTAGTATTTTTGCTGATAAAATAAATATTTTTGAATCAACAGCTAAGGGCTTCGGAGAAGTTATGTTTCAAGATAATATAATAACAGGATTGTTTTTTATTCTAGGTATTTTTATTAATTCACCAAAATATTTTTACTATGCTTTGTATGGTTCTATTTTGAGTTTGATTATTGGTTATGTTTTCGCTCTTCCTGTACTTGCTATTAATCTTGGTCTGTTTGGTTATAATGCGATACTTGCAAGTATGGCATTTACTGAAAAGAAAAATGCTTTAGTTTTTGCAAGCATTGCTGTTGTTTTGTCGGTAGTATTTTTAATTATGTTTAATAAATTAGGAGTAATAGCTTTGACAGCACCTTTCGTCCTTGCGACATGGGTAACCTTATTTATTTCTAAACATTTATTTAAAGTAAATTAATCTTATGAAATCCTACAAAAATATAAATGAATACATAAAAGACACACCGAAAGATTTTTTACCTAAGCTTAAAGAAATGCGGGCTTTGGTGAATAAGTTCATTCCTCGCGGTGTGGAATCTATTAAATACGGTATACCTACTGTAGAACTGAATGGCAAGAACTTTGTGCATTACGCTGCTATGAAAGGGCATCTTGGTTTCTATCCTAGCCCTTCAGGAATAAAGCCTTTTGAAGATGAGCTAGTAAAAAAGGGGATTAGCTATTCAAAAGGTTGTATTAGATTCCCTTACGATAAACCTTTACCTGTAACTTTAATTACTAAAATAATTAAATCAAGACTTAAAGAAGAGTCTGAAAAATAAAAAATTATGCAGAAAAAGTTTAAAAATTATATTTACGAATTTTGGATTTTTGGTATCAAACAAGCCCGAGCCTCTATATTCGCGGGCTTGTTTTTTGTTTTACTTTTTATTTCAAATTATATTCCTTTAGGAAATTTTGCTCGCTATGATTTTCTTTTTATCTCAGCCGTTGTCATTCAAATAATTCTATATTTTACAAAACTAGAAACCAAAGATGAAGTTAAAGTAATATTCCTTTTTCATATTATCGGGCTAGTACTCGAACTCTATAAGACGAGCCCAGAGGTCGCTTCTTGGAGTTATCCCGAAGACGGGTTTTTGAAAATTGCTACGGTGCCTTTATATAGTGGGTTCATGTACGCAGCTGTGGGGAGTTACATTAGTCAGTCATGGAAGATTATGAAATTAGAACTCGTGAATTATAAATATTATTTTCTTAGTGTTGTTTTGTGTGCCTTGATTTACTTAAACTTCTTTACTAATCATTATGTATATGATGTCCGTTGGTTTTTAATTCTGGCTGTTTTTATTTTATTTTTCAAAACTAAAGTGAACTTCATTGTGACTAATAAAGTTTGGTCTATGCATATGAACGTCGCCTTTCTGCTGATTGCTTTCTTTATCTGGATCGCAGAGAATATCGCTACGTATTTCGGTGCCTGGAAATACCCGAGTCAGGTTCACGAATGGTCCGTAGTCTCAACGTCCAAGATAACTTCATGGTTCTTATTGGTTATCATTAGTTTTATTTTAGTCGCGTATTTAAAACATTATAAAAAGGATATTCTAAAATAATCTTAATTTAATTTTTTTGAAAAATAAAAAGCCCTTCCATTAACGAAAGGGCTTTTAAAACAAAATATTTTTGTTTTTTAATTTGGGTACCTCAGGACTTCTTTCCCTGATTCTCTTACAGTAATCTGATCGGTCTTTACATTCATTACCGTTTGATTAGGAAAATAATTTGTAGGTAAACCATTATCATTTAAAAATTTAATCAAAGGACCTTTTGGGCCTGAATCTGTACTTAAGATAACTGTATTTCCTACAGAAAGTTCTTCTTCCAGCAAATCTATAATATCTTTTTTAAAATCATCGACCTTGTCAGGTCTCAGCTCGGTAAAAAAACTGCCCCAATAGTTAACTGCTTTTACGATACATACTCTATCCATTTTTTTTATTGTTTTATAAATTAAAAATCAAAATCTTTTTAATTTATATAATACTTTGTATTAAAAGTCAAGATTGGGAATATAACGAGAGTACCTTAAGTATTTTTATGCTATGATATTCACATGATTACAAAAGAACAGTATATTAAAAGTTTCGTTAAGGAGTTAGAAATTATTAAACATTTAGCAGAGAAAATAACACCAGAGATGCTCGAGTATCGACCGTCAGAGAAGCAACGTTCTACTTTAGAGCTGATGCAATATTTAGGACATATCTCAGTAACAGCAATAATGTCCTTTTTGGATCCTATAAAAAATGATTATATGGAACTTTCCAAAGCAAAGGATACGGTAAATGCTGAGAATTTTATTTCAAAAATAGATGAACAAATAAAAGTAGTTACCGAACAAATAAATTTATTAACTTCTGAACAACTAGAAAAAGAAGCATCTTTTTTCGGTATGAGCGATAAACTCTCAATGCATTTATTAAATGCTTTAAAATGGATTACAGCTTATAAAATGCAACTTTTTTTGTACATCAAAGCAAATGGTGTTTCTAATATAGGTACGAGCAACGCTTGGGCTGGATTCGATACACCTCCTAAGGAGTAGTAGTGAAAACTATGCTTAAAAAAGAAAAATTACATACAATGCCGAAAGATTTTAAATTAGCTTTAGCTCAGGATTCTAAATCAAAACAAGCTTGGGGGCAGGTGACCGAACTCGCTCAGAATGAATGGATATGCTGGATTATTTCGGCTAAAAAAACAGAGACGAGAGAGCGTAGACTAGAGAGAGCTATAGAAGAATTGAAAACAGGCAAGAAAAGACCTTGTTGTTTTGCAGGTTGCCCTCATCGTTAAAGTGCAGTTTTATATTATCTAATAAATCATGTTATAATGTAGATTATGACATTAAGAAATTTTTTTATGGGGAGAGGCTTAGTCCTCTTGGCTTTGCTAGTATTTGGTATATTATTCTTTATTTTTAAAATTTATGTTTTTGACTTTAAGAATCAAGTAGTTGATCCTTCATTAGTAGTAGAAGATATAAATAATGAAGAAGTAGAATCAAGTCCTATTATTAATGAAAATGATATTGATACAAATATTGTTCCAGATAAAGAAGTAATAATAGATAAAGGTGAACCGAATCAAAAATTAAATATTAAAAATAAAACTGAATGTGAATCTAATTCCGGAGTATGGTATGCGACTGGTAATATTTGTGAGATTAATTCTTTCTCAGAAAATATGTGTGTGGCTCGTGGAGGAGAATGGAACGGATGTGCGTCGGCTTGTAGGCATGATAAAGACGCTGAAGTTTGCACACTACAATGTGTTTTGACTTGTAGTTTTAAATAATCTAAAAATACTATCTATATTTAATCAATAAAAAAATTGATGCTATAATCAAATAATGAAATTAAACAAATATTACCTTTATCTAATCTTTCCTGTAATATTTTTAATATTTTTATTTATTTCAAGAATCAATATAAACACAAATAAAAGTATACCTAATAATCAATTAAGGGATCCAAATAAAACTTATGAAGTTATAACTCTAGCGGGAGGATGCTTTTGGTGTACGGAAGCGTATTTTCAAGAAGAGCCGGGAGTTATAGATTCTATTTCGGGTTATGCTGGAGGAAGCGAAGAAGACGCTTCTTATTTAAAAGTATCAACAGGTGAAACTGCTCACAGAGAAGCCGTAGAAGTGACTTACGATCCTAGTATAATATCAACTAAGAAAATTTTGGATATTTATTGGTCTCATATAGATCCTACGAATGCAAAAGGTCAATTTGCTGATACAGGAGCACAATACACTACAGCTATTTTTTATCACACAGAAGAGCAAAAAGAAATAGCTCTAGATTCAAAAAAGCGCTTAGAAGAGAGTGGCCTTTTTGATAAACCTATAGCTACTCCGATAATTGAATTTACTAACTTTTTTAAAGCCGAAGAATATCATCAAGATTATTATAAAAAATCTTCGATTCATTATGAACTGTATAAAAAAGCTTCTGGTAGAAAAGGTTTTGTAGAAGAGACTTGGGGTAGAGACGCAGCTATTAAATTCTTGCAAGACCAAGAAACATCAATCTAAGGATTTTACTTATTCGTCTCTATTTTATACAATAGGTATATTAAAAGTATTAAATAAATTTGAAAATATTATGAGTAAAAATATGATGATTGTGGTATCTATTGTTATAATTATCTTGGTTGGATACAAGATATATACTTTAGAATTTAAAGAAAGTGAAGTTTTCATTCCAGAAGTAAAACAAGAACAACAACAAAATACTAATTTGAATCAAGAAGAAAGTGAGCTTGCTGTGGAAGATACAAATACTGCTACTAATACGAATCCAACAGTAGCTACAAAAATAGAAAATACAACTACCTTAGTCGCTCCTCGAACTGGTTCATATGAAGCTTATGATTCTTCTAAATTGGCCTATGCAAATGATGGTCATGTAATACTTTTCTTCCGTGCATCTTGGTGCCCGACTTGTCGTACGCTTGATAAAGATATTAAAGCAAACATTTCAAATATTCCCAATGGAGTGACTATCCTCGACGTGAACTATGATAATTCCAAAGATTTGAAAGCTAAATACGGAGTCACATATCAACACACTCTAGTAGAAGTTGATTCACAAGGAAATATGATTAAAAAATGGCAAGGTTCTCGAAGTCTTAATAGCTTGCTAGCTGAAATAAAATAAATGACCCTACTTGTTATATCTTTTATTGCTGGAGCGCTCACAGTCCTCGCTCCGTGCATTTTACCTCTATTGCCGGTAGTGGTAGGTTCTTCGGCTAGTGGTCGTAGTAAGTATACTCCGTATATAGTAGTAGGATCTTTGGCTTTATCTATAATTCTTTTTACTTTTCTTCTTAAAGCTTCGGCCATGTGTGTATCGATTGCGCCAGAAGTCTGGACTTATATCTCAGGAGGGATTTTGATATTGTTTGGTATAACTTTAGTTTTTCCGAGCATTTGGGAAAGTATTCCTGGAATTTCAAAAGTATCTATCGGAGCCAATAAATTACTCGGCACCGGATATCAGAAGAAGAGTTTCTGGGGTGATGTACTTATCGGTTTTGCTCTAGGTCCAATATTTTCTACTTGTTCACCGACATATTTCGTGATACTAGCGACCGTCTTGCCAGTATCATTTTTCTTAGGAGCAACTTATATTCTTGCCTACGTTTTAGGTTTATCTATCGTACTATTATTGATAGCATTACTTGGTCAAAAGTTTTCAAATCGCTTGGGAGTACTCTCTGATGGTAGAGGTAATTTCAAAAGAATTCTAGGAATCATTTTTGTGATTTTAGGAATCCTTATTGCTACGGGTTATGAGAAAAAGTTACAAACTATTATTTTAGATAGCGGATACTTTGATGTTACCGCGGTGGAGCAGAGACTTCTCGATAATGTTAAGTAATTTTAATATCCAGTATTTTTGGTTATAATAAATTCATGAAAGAAAATAAATCACCTTGGCTGACTCAATTACGCAAAGATAGAGTTCATTTTAAATTAGAACAAGATATAAAAACTGATATTGCGATAATGGGAGGGGGAATTGCTGGTATTTCCACTGCTTTTTTCTTGCTGAAATATACTGATAAGAATGTTGTGATTTTAGAGAAAAATAAATTAGCTCATGGGGCGACGGGACACAATGCAGGTCAGGTGGTGAGTTATTTTGAGAGAGGGTTTGCTAGCCTGGTGGATAGCTTTGGGCTTGAGCTTGCTAGTCGCGGTCAGAAAGACATAGAAGATGCTTGGAATCTACTTGATGAGATGTATACCGACGCTCGCATGGATATTAATTTCTCTCGATTCTTGGGTCATGCCGGACTCTCTAGCTTGGAGCAAGTTTTATTGCATCTAAAAAATAACACTTTAAGAAAAATGGGAGGACTCGATACAGAAAGGATCTGGATTTATGAAGATGCGCCTTTTCTTTCTACTATACCTAATGAGTATAAAGATTTATATACTTTAACTCCACACAAAGAGATATTGGAATTACTAGAGACAGAAGAGAGGAGTTTCCTAGCCGTTTTGTCATATCAAAAAGGTTGCGTGAATAGTGCTTTGTTTTGCGAGGAGGTACTACTCTATCTAATTGAAAAATACGGAGATAGATTCCATCTTTATGAAAAAACTTTAATTAGTAAAGTTGTATTAAAAGGGGACTATGCAATCCTTGATGCTGAGAGTAATACGGTAGAATCAAAAAATATTATTTTATGCACCAATGGTTTTGAAGGATTTCATATTTTAAATGAAGGAGGTTTAGATATCGATACTAAATTTCATCACCTGGTCAAAGGTACTATCGGATATATGTCGGGGTATTTAGAACCAATGGACAAGAATCCTATCGCTATAAGTTATTTTACGAATCCTGACGCGACTACCGACGATCCGTATTTTTATTTAACTCGTAGAAATTATGAAACAGATAAAAATTATAATTTGATTTCTATAGGTGGACCCGAAGTTGATATTGAAGATGGGACATTCTATTCCCGAAAGAAAGAATTTCCCGAAGATATGATCAAGATGATCGATAATTTTGTAAAGACTGTGTATGACACGAAACCAAATAAAGAGATTGATTATGTGTATACTTGGCATGGACTTATGGGTTATACCAAAAATGGCATTCGACTCATAGGACCTGAGCCTAAGAATCAAACTTTATTATACAATCTGGGCTGTAATGGGGTAGGTATTTTGCCGTCTGTGTATGGAGGTAAAAGAATTAGTGAAATATTCTTGAAAGAAAAATTAGAAAAAAGTATTTTCGATATACCGGAGAGTGTCTAAATATTAATTTTGTTCATTTGGTTAAAAAATGGTAAAATGTAGTAACTATATGAATAAAAATACAATTATAAAAATACAAAACTTAAAGAAAGAATTTACTGATGTTGATCCGGCTTTGGTAATTTTTGAAAATACTAATTTAGAAATCAAACAAGGAGAAAAGATAGCTATTATTGGTTCTTCGGGTTCCGGTAAATCCACGCTTTTATCTCTACTTGCTGGTCTTGATAAAGTCTCTCAAGGTGAAATATATGTAAAAGATACCCTTATCAATACTCTTACAGAAAATCAACTCTCGGATTATCGTAATCGTGAGATAGCTATTATTTTTCAATCTTTTGAATTGATCAATCCTTTTACTGCATTTGAGAATATTAGAGCGCCACTTGATATCAGAGGAGGCATTTCTAATAAAGAAATAGAAAATACAGTGAAAACTTTATTAGCAGATGTGGGACTAAGTGAAAGAAAGTCTTCTTTCCCGAATACTCTCTCGGGTGGAGAGAAACAAAGAGTAGCTATAGCTCGAGCTCTCGCTTCTAATACTGATATTATACTTGCTGATGAACCGACAGGTAGTCTCGACCGTACGACAGGCGATATGGTTTTGGATTTACTTTTAAGAGAAGTTGAAAAACGCTCTAAAACTTTGATAATCATAACTCACGACATGAAGATAGCCGAGAAGATGGATAGAATTTTTGAATTAAAAGATAAAAATTTACATGAAATTAAACGTGCTTAATTTTAAAACAATATTTAAATACAGTTTTCGTATTTTATTTCGCGAATGGAGGAAATTTGTTTTGCCATTTTTGTCTTTGACTTTTACGACGCTCATTGTTTTCACAGTTTTACTTTTTACGAATTCTAGTTCGCTTTTCCTGGAAGATAAAAATAAAGAATTAGTCGGTGGAGATATATCTATCGAATCAAATTATGAATTGACCGAAACGCAGTTAGATACAGTTTTAGGTGATGAGATAGGGGTGATTAAATCTTCTGGTCAGTATGATTTCTCGGGGATTCTCACTAAAGGGGACTTGAATACTCCAGTATCTATGACAGTAGTCGATGATGCTTATCCGGTTTATGGAGGACTTTCTATAGTAGATGGTATATTTCAAACTCCAAAAGCTAATGAAATATATATAGATATCAATGTGAAAAATAAATTAAACGTAGAAGTTGGAGAGGAGATAGTCTACGCTAATATGCCTTTTACTGTAGCTGGTATCATAGAAAAAGACAGTAAATCTCTTTTATCTGGATTTAATTTCTTGCCGAAAGTTTTAATAAGTAAAGAAGGTTTTGAGAGGGTGAATATTGATAAAGCATTACTGCGTTCAGAATACACTTATGTTTATCTTATAGAAAAAAATAATGTGAATTTGGATGAAGTTATTTCAAGAGCAAAAAATATTGGAGTTCAAATAGAGATAGCTGGAGTGACAGAGTCAGGACTCGTAGAAGGTTTGTCTTTAGTCGAGCAGTTTTTAGTTTTAGCGGTATTATTATCTTGTATTTTGTCCGCGGTTAATATTTATGCCGGGATGCTTTATCTCCTGACTATAATGCGTAAAAGTTTCGCTGTCTTGCTCGCTATTGGTTTTAATAAAAAGCAATTAGCTATAACTTTATCTCTAACTTTATTTTATATTTTACTTATCTCGACTTTGATAGGAGGAGCTTTATCTATATTTCTTTTTAATTTTATTTTGAATTATATTTCAGTCAATTTTGACTTGGCTTTACCTTCCGTGAGCCTAGTGATACCTATAGTATTTACTTTATTGGTAGTTTTTAGTATTTCTTTTGCTTCATTTATGCCGAGTTTGAGAAGTCTGCTCCAGCTTAATCCGAAAATATTACTCTCTGGTGGAGGAGAAAATAAAGAGAAGAATATGTTTTTGAATTTTGTTATTATTACTCTCTCGACTTTGATACCGTTAGTCCTCATAGCTATTTTCTTGCTTGAGAGTTTCTTGTACGGGTTGCTTAGTATTCTGGCTATAATTGCGATATATCTAGTCTTGGCTGTTTTGTTTTATTATCTGATTTTATTTTTATATCGTAAGAGAGATAAATTTAAATTCATGACTCGGACCTTGATCTCATATAAACACTCTGACGGACTTTTCGGTATTGTATCTCTGACCTCTCTTTATGTGGCTCTGACTTCTTTGTCTTTGCTTATTCTTTTGCAGTCTACTTTGGCTACTTTTATAGAGGGTGACTTAGGAGAGAGATTACCTTCTATTTATGTAGTTGATATTCAAAAATCTCAAACTGAAAGTATTCGCGAGAATTTTAATGAAGTGACTTTATTCCCGAATGTAGGCGCGAGAATTATCTCGATAGATGATCTAGATATTCAAAGAGGTATAGCTCTATCTGACGGGTCTGTGAGTCGTGAATTCGGTAGAGAATACAATCTGACTTATAGGCAAGACTTATTGCCAAATGAAAAAATTGTGAAAGGTGATTGGTTATCTAATAAGACCAATGAAGTCTCAGTTGAGAAAGAATTCGCTGATAGGGCCAATATCAAACTCGGTTCTGTGGTAGTATTTTCTATTTCTGGATTTCCTATAGAGAGTACAGTCACAAGTATCAGAGAGTCTGATTCACGAAGTGGTTTACCTTTCTTTTATTTTGTTTTCAATCCGGCCGACCTAGAGAAATACCCAGCTACTTTCTTTGGCTATACTTATCTCGATAATACTGACAAGAATAAATTTACAAATTTCTTGGCTACGAATTTCCCAAATGTTTCTATTATAGATACGAGTGAGATAACAAAATTTGCGGAAAGCTTGATAGGAGGATTGTTGATTATAATATTTGTCATCTCAATACCACCTTTAGTTTTAGCTTTGTTTTTGATAGTTACCCTTATTATCTCTTCTTTCTCTGGTAGACGTAAACAAAGTGCGCAAATCATGGCTCTCGGTGCCAAGAAAAATTTCATTGAAAAACTTTATTATCTAGAGACTGTCTCGACTACTTTATTTAGTGGAATTTTAGGATATTTAACAGCAATATTGGCAACTTTATTTATTACTAAATATTATCTCAAGATCAAGAGTGTAGTATTTTTCGACTTAGAGCTAGTTATCGCGCTCGGTGCTATAATATTATTTGTATTAATTTTGGCGACTCTTTTATGGAGGACTGAGAAGAAGCCATTACGTGAATTATTATCTTATGAAGAACATTAAAATTATTTTGATTATTATAGTTAGTGTTATCTTGATATTAGTTTTATCGTGGTATTTCTTTTTACGTTCTACTTCAGAAGATATCGTTCTTGAGACGAATGAAGATGGATCAAAATATACCATTGTAGCTTTTGGAGATAGTCTCACCGCGGGATATGGATTGCCTTTGTCGGAAAGCTATCCGGCGCAATTAGAAGAAAGACTTAAAGCTGAAGGGCTCGATATTAAGGTGATAAATGCTGGAGTCAGCGGAGAGACAACAAAAGGGAATAATGAACGAGCAAGTTTCATTCGGGATCAGAATCCAAATATGATTATCTGGGGTATTGGAGGTAACGACGCCTTACGGGCTCTACCAGTCTCAGAAATGAAAAGTAATATGGAAAGTACGATAAAGATATTGCAAAGTGGGGAGAATAAACCAAAGATTTTAATGCTTGAAATGCAATCACCCTTAAATGCCGGATTTAAATATAAAAAAGAATTCGATGCTGTGTATGAAGATTTATCTAAGAAATATGATCTACCCTTGGTGCCGTTCCTAGTAGCTAGCGTATTTTTAAATAGTGACCTAATGCTACAAGACCGCATTCATCCTAATAAAGACGGTTATGCCAAACTTATAGAAGAGAACTTACTTGAAGTGGTATTGAAAGAGATTGAAAACTAGGGTTTTCTTTATTTTATATTTAGGAATATAATATAAGTATGAATAAAAAAATTATTTTATCTCTAGGTTTTGGAGGATTATTATTTGCTAGTTATCTTAGTGCTTTAAAGTTTTTTTCTGATACTTGTGCTTTTGGGGAAAGCTGTCCTTACTTTTTAGGATATCCAGCTTGTTACTATGGTCTTTTTATGTATTTCTTGATTACCATTTTTGCTTATCTAGTAGTTTTTGAATATATTAATGCAAAAACTGGATTAAAGATTCTAGGTATTGTATCTTCGTTGGGAGTATTGTTTGCGGGTTATTTCACTATCTTAGAATTACCTTTGTTATTTAGTGAAGGACTTGGGGCTTATCTATTAGGTTTACCGACTTGTGCTCTTGGATTAATCTTTTACGTTTTGATTTTAGTTTTTGTTTTAAAAGAATATAAGAAAAATTATTAAAATTAAGGTATAATAAAACTATGTTTATTAAATTATACGCTATCGCTTTACCTGTATTTTTTATCATTGATATGATTTGGCTAGGACTCGTCGCCAAGAATTTTTATCGGGATCAGATAGGTTTCTTACTTAAACCTGATGTGAATTGGGTGGCCGCTATTTTATTTTATTGTTTATTTATTGGTGGACTCATACTCTTTGTCATAGAGCCAGCTATGACTAAAAATTCTCTCGTTCACGCTTTAGTATTTGGAGCTTTGTTTGGCCTTATTACTTATGCGACTTATGACCTTACGAATCTCGCTACTATGAAAGACTGGCCTTTATTGGTTACAATCGTTGATCTTATCTGGGGAGCTGTATTGGCTAGTTCAGTATCCGTTATTACTTATTTAATAGCTACTAAATTAGGCTTATGAGTATTTACTTTCTTTTAGGAGTCATCTTGTTTTTCTATATGTGTTTTTGGTATTTCATAGCTATCTTGAAAAAAAGGAATGATGTCGCTGATATTGCTTGGGGGCTTGGATTTGTATTGCTCGTTTGGATATCTTTTTATTTTTCTGGCTTTTCTCTGATAGCTTTAATTGTAAATATCTTTGTAACTATCTGGGGAGTTAGACTTGCAACTCATATATATCTTCGCAATAGAAACAAAGGAGAAGATCCTAGATATTTAGTCTGGAGACAAGAATGGAAATATTTCTATCTCAGAAGTTTCTTTCAAGTTTTTATGCTTCAGGGATTATTATTCTTGATAGTTTATCCAGTGATTTATATAAATACTAACGCCGGAATTAATTTTAATTATTCATATTTATTTGGGATTTTAGTTTGGATTTTTGGATTCGTATTTGAATCTGTGGGTGACAAGCAATTAGCAAATTTTATAAAAGATCCTAACAATAAAGGACTTATTATGGACAAAGGACTTTGGCGTTATACCAGGCATCCAAATTATTTCGGAGAGGTGACTATGTGGTGGGGGATTTTCTTGGTAGCCTTATTCTTACCAAATGGAATTTATACTATCTTCGGACCTCTAACTATTACTTTTCTAATATTGTTTGTCTCTGGTGTCCCTATGCTTGAAAAGAAATATGAAGGCAATCTAGATTTTGAAGATTACAAGAAAAGAACCAGTCGTTTCATACCTTGGTTCCCAAAGCTATAATATTGCTAAAAGCCAAAATTATATTATAATAGATATATTAATAGTTTAATTTTAAAAAATTATGCAACAAATGAAAGGTTTTATTGATTTCATACGAGAGCAAGGTGTTGTTGGACTAGCTGTGGGTTTTATCTTAGGAGGTGCAGTTTCCAAGACTGTATCATCTTTAGTAGAAAATATTATTAATCCGTTAGTAGGAGCATTGTTAGGTAAAGTTGCTCTAGCTGATAAAGCTTTTACTATAGGAGATATAGCTATAAAGTATGGAGCTTTTATTTCTACTATAGTAGATTTTGCTATTGTCGCAGCGGTAATATACTTTGGAGTTAAATCTCTAGGTTTAGATAAATTAGACAAGCCAAAAGCTTAAATAAGCTTTATAAAAAACTTCTCAAAAGAGAGGTTTTTTATTTTTTCAAAAATGCTATAATAAAGTAATGAAAACATATAATAAAAGATTATATAGAAGTGAAGATAATAAAGTAGTGTTTGGTATTATGGGTGGATTTGGAGAATATTTTGATATTGATCCTGTTATTTTACGCGCAATTTATATTGTTATGTCTGTATTCACTGCTATCTTTCCAGGTATCATAGCTTATATCTTGATGGCTATGGTTGTCCCAAAACATCCTGAAGTTATCAAAGCTGAAATGAAGCAGGCTGAAGAAGAAGCTAAGAAAGAAGACAAAAAAGAAGAAAGTAAAGAAGAATATAAAACAGAATAATATTAAAAGTAATTTATAAAATAGTAATATGAAGAAAATATTAATAGTAATTTTTATGGTTTTAGTTTTAGGTATTGGATTTTATTTTTATATTAAAAATAAAGTAAATAATGATTTAGAAATAAATAATACATCTATTGATATAAAAGAAGATGGAGAATTTGTGCCGATAGTACCTGAAGTTGAAACAACACCACAAGACCAAAGCGCTAAACCAAAAACAGAAGAATCAATTAACAACAATAATCAACAAAATATGAAAGCAACATTCAACACAACTAAAGGAAATTTCACCATAGAATTTTTCCCAAATTTAGCACCAAAGACAGTCGAGAATTTCACTAAACTAGCGAGTGAAGGATTCTACAATAATACAAAGTTTCATCGTGTCATAAAAGGATTTATGAATCAAGGAGGAGACCCTTTATCTAAAGATAATAGCTTAAAGTCTTCTTGGGGTACTGGCGGACCTGGGTATAAATTTGCGGATGAGATAACAGGAGATAACAAGAATGATATTGGGACTATATCTATGGCTAACTCTGGACCAAATACTAATGGTAGTCAATTCTTTATCAACGTTGCAAACAATAACTTTCTAGACCCAAAGCACACTGTTTTCGGTAAAGTAGTAGAAGGTATGGACGTGATAATGAATATCAACAACGTGGCGACTGATCCTTCTGATAAACCTCTCGAAGCTGTTGTTATTAAGAGTATCACCTTAAACTAATTTTATTATTTAGGAGAGATTAATTTAGTTAACTCTAAAATACCAATTTTCTTAGTAGAAGAAAAATGCACAATAGGAAACATAGAACCATATTTTGAAATATCATTTATGGTTTTTTGTTTTTCTTTTTGATTCACTTTATCTATTTTATTCAAAACCAAAACTATATCTTTATGATTATCTACGAGTTCATTCAACATGGAGATATCTTGTTCTGTCATTCCAACTTTGGCATCTATAATAAGCACGATTTTAAAATGAGAGATTCTAGGATCGAATAAATATCCTTCGATACGGTCTATGATTTGTTCTCTTTTCTCATGATTGCCTTTAGCAAATCCGTATCCAGGTAAGTCTACAAAATAAAATTTCTTATTTATTAAGAAAAAATTCACTTCTACAGTTCGTCCCGCTTCACTACTCGCTCGAGCGAGACCCTTGTGATTCGTAATAGTATTAATAAGGCTTGATTTACCTACGTTAGAACGGCCTATAAAGGCTATTTGAGGTAGATTATCGGTAACCATATCGTTTATAGTTGTGACACCTCTAGCGAAAGTTGCTGATGTTATTTTCATATTGATAGTATAGCTTTTTTATTCCTTTTTGACGAGAGATATTGATTCTATGGTATAATTAAGCTATGAAAATTAATTGGCATGAAGTTACTTGGTATTCGAAATTAATAGCAGTTATTTTATTTGTAGCTACTTTTTTCTTGGGTTTTTATTTTGGTACTGAAAGTCAGAAAATTAAAAATACTCCTATTCCAGAAATAAAAGAAATAGTAGTAGTACCTAAAAAAGAAGTCAAAATAGCAGACGGAAAATATTGTTTCTATCGTAAACAAATCGCGACCGAAGCCGAGCCTTATTCTTCAGAAGAGAGTGTAGTCTTAAATATTTTAAATAATATCGTTACGGGTACTAAAACTGGAGTCCAGAGTGGACCGGGAGTTAGTAATGGATTCAAAGGCTCACTTACGGGTTCTGTAAAAGACGGGGAGATAGAAGTCGTCTATGCTTATACAGTTGAAGGTTCGAGCGGTAAAGAAGTAGAGATCTATACTTTCGAAGGAATAGACTTGACAAAATTGCGTTATAGATTGATAGATAATTTCGATGGGGAATTAACACCAGACAGATTAGATGAACTAAAGAGACTAGTATATGTTAAATCCAACTGTGAAGTAGAAAATCAAAAAGTTGAGAAAAAAGAAAATATCCTAAATAGTGATTTTGAGTTGGCTAGTTAGATATTGACTTTTGATACTATATATGTTATGATACAAAATATATAGGTTCTTTGAAATTTTTATTATTGCGTCTTTTTTGCCTCTTTTATTTAATGGAGTCAAAAATGACGCAATAATTTTTAAATATAAAACAATTAATCATGAAACCACACGTAGTAGATTTAGGTAAAGAATATCAAGTGAATGTTAACTTTATTGATACTTTAAAAGTATTAAAAAATACCAATCAGGCTGGTTACAAAACCTTGCAAGAGTTTATGTCTATGAACGTCGATTCTCTTATGGAGGGGAAAAAACTCACATTCCGTCTTTTTGACATGTATGGTGCAAAAAAAATTTCAGAAGTGAACACCCTTTTTACCAATGCTGGCTACTGCGCCTCAGAAATAATTGAAGTCTTAGCTTTCGTAAATAGTATTCCTGAGTTTCAAAAGGTGCCTATTGTTGCATTTGCTTCTGGTAGATCTTTTAATAATGGCGGTGATCGTTACACCCCTACAGTATCCGAAGAAGATGGAAAACAACTTATAGGATTCGGATGTTTTGGCTACAATGAAAATAATCCTTGTTGTCTAGAAGAAAAGATTTCTAATTTTTATTTTCTTGGAACCAAAATTGAAAATAAAGAGGAATAAGAATAGTGGATATTCGCTTTACAGCTGGTCGTTTAAATTAAACGACCAGCTGTTTTATTTTTTAGCTTACAAATAAGGATTTTACTGGCTATTTTGAGAATTTTGTTGTAATATAAGATTTATATGGCTCACGGGGAAGTTTTAATACGCTTTGAAAAGGTGTCATTTGAATATGGACACAATAAACCTATTTTGGAAGAGGTGGATTTTTCTGTGCGTCGAGGAATGAAGGTTACTATCATGGGTCAAAATGGTGCAGGTAAAAGTACTCTTTTTAATTTGATTACAGGAACATTTGAAACCGAGAGTGGGAGAGCGATAGTCTCTGATAAAGCGACGA